>CAZHXU010000127.1:0-4879 GCA_964536535.1 uncultured Fusobacteriaceae bacterium | reverse complement strand
TTCTTCTTGTTTTTCTTGATTCTTTTTTTCTTTTTCTTTCTCGCTTAATTTTTCAAGAGTTAATTCATAATTTATCTTTATAATTAATGAGTCAGAGAGCAAAATAGCCTGCCAATACTCTTCTCGAGCTTTTTCGTACTCTTCTTTTTGATAAAAATAATTTCCCCTATTAAAATAGTTTTCAGCAAGATTTACTTCTAAAGGTTCATTTCCTTCTTTATACAAACTAAGACTCTGATTCCATAAGTCTTTTTTATTCTTACTTTTCTTAAAAGCTTCTATACTCTCTTTATATTTTTCCTCTTCTACCCTTTTTCTTCCTATATTATTATAGTAACTATTAACAAAATTATTTATAAAAAGAAGGGGTATAAGTAAAAAAACTATAATAATTAGATATTTTTTCTTCACTTTTTATTCCTCTTTTCTAAAAAATAACATATTAAAAATATCAAAAATCCAAATAAAAGGGGAAATTGATATAATTCAGTATATATTCTTATCTCTTCTTCTCTAGAGTTTTTTCTCTCTAACAAGTTTATACTTCTCAAAAATTGATCACTAGCACTGATATAATTATTACTTTCAAAGTATTTACCACTTTTACTTAATTCACGCAATTTTTTGTCTTCCAAATGACTAAGAACAACTTTTCCTTCTTCATCTCTAATAAACTGATCTCCTTCTTTTAAAATACTCCCCTTTTTTGTTCCAGTCCCTATAGCATAAATATAAGTATTCTCATTTATTTCTATCTCGCTTTCATTATGGTCTTCACCATCTGAAACTATTAGAATAATGTTTTTTCCTTGACTACTTATCCCAAAAGATTTTTGAGCTAAGTCTATTCCTTTTTTAAAATTAGTTCCACCTTGACTCATTAGATTTGTATCTATAACATCCAAATAAAGATTTGCCATATTATAATCATCTGTTAGAGGCATTTGTATATATGCGTCACCTGCAAAAGGTATAAATCCTATTCTATCTCCATTTAAACCTTTTATTATATTTTTTATCTCTTCTTTTGCTTTTGTGATTCTATTTGGTAACACATCTTCTGCAAGCATAGATTTACTTACATCTATAAGAATATAAATATCTGTACCTTTTACTTCTACCCTCTCTTTTTCCTTTAATATACGAGGTCCCACAAGAGAGATTATTATAAGAAAAAATCCTATTAGATAAAAGTATGAAAATATACTTTTTTCCTTTTTTAAACCTAACATATTCAAAGCAAAATTTCTCTTTAAAAATGCTTTTTTAAGTAGGATGTATATTGGAAGTAGAAGAAAAAGAAGGTATAGATATTTTATATTAAAAAATTCCATTTCTTCACCATCTTTCCCATTATGGAATAACTACGTATTTGTATCTATCAAAATAAATACCTATTATCATAAATAATATAGAAGGAATAAGGAAATATCTATATAACTCTTCCCTATTTTGTATCTCTCTTCCTTCGATTTTACTTTTTTCAAGCTGATCTATCTCTTTAAAGATTCCATAAAAAGAATCTGAATCTTTTGCTCTATAATATTTACCACCTGTAACATTTGCTATTTCATTTAGAAGTTCTTCATCTATCTCTCTATTTGCAACTTTTGTTGTTCCAAAAAATCCCTGAACTTCTACATACTCACCACCTATACCAATAGTATATACTTTTACCCCAAGGTCTTTTGCAAGTTTTGCACCATTATTTGGACTAAGTGTTCCTGCATTATTTTCACCATCTGTAAGAAGTATCATTATTCTACTTTTACTCTCACTATTCTTAAGTCTATTAAGTCCTACACCCATTCCAAGACCAATAGCAGTTGATCTGTTATCACTAATATCACCAACACCCAAGTCTTTTATGCTAGATATAATTACATCTTGATCAAATGTAAGAGGAACTCTAGTATAAGCATTCCCTGCAAATACTACTAAAGAAACTCTATCATTACTTCTTTCTTTTACAAAAGTACTAATTACATCTTTTGCCCTAGCAAGTCTATTAGGTTTTATGTCACTTGCTAACATAGATCTACTAATATCAAGAACTATACTAATATCTATACCATCTTTTTTTACTTTCATTTCTTTTTCTATTCTTTGAGGTTTACTAAGGGCTATTATCATTAGAATAAAAGATAAAAAAATAAAAAATTTTCCTATATAGATTTTTTTATTTACTCTTACTTTTGAAAGAGTTTTTGTTGTGGGTATAAGTATAGATTTTATTTTTTTTTCTGGTAAAAATACATAAATTAGGGGGAAGATGAGTAGAAGGTATAATGGATTTGCTAATCTATACATCTTTTTCCTCCTTTAATCTATTATAAATTTCCATAATTTTTTTCTTTGTTTCTTCTATATTTATATCTTTTTTATGATATTTTGCCCCTTCTAATAAAAGTAAAATATCAACTATTTTTTTGTCTTTATAATCAAAATTTCCCCCTAAAAAATTAGTAGATAATTTTTTGTCTAAATAAGTTCGAAATGCTAAACTCACTTCAAAAACATCATCTTTTTCCATTTCTTTTTCAAATATTTCTTCTATACTAATCTCTTTTCTTTTTTTATTAATTTTTATCATTTTTATAATTAATACTAGAGATATCAAAGGAAAAATTAGTAAAAAATATGGAGATGAAACTTTTTTATATTGAAGATTTTCTTCTTTATCAAGATTTGCTTGAAATTCTCTATTGGTACTAACAGGCATAACTTTTATTTTAATCTCTGATTTTTCTAATCTTACTGTATGCAGACCTGGTTTTTTAGCTCTTATTATTAATCTATATGAATCATTTTTATCTTTCAAATCTTCTATATAAAATTCTTTAAAAGCTTCTTCTACTTCTTCTTCTATTACATTTGCTCTTAGATTAAGTTCTATCTTGTCTCCAACAAATATATTGTATTGGGAGTATATGGGTAGGAGTAGAAGGGTAAAAATTATTAATTTTTTCATTATCTTCTCCTTTTTCCAAAGTGGAGTTTTAATTTTTTCAAATAATCTTCATCTTTATTTATTTCTAAGAGATTTTTATGAATTATTTTTTCCTTTTGGTATATATTCAAATCTTCATTATTTTCATAAAATACTTTTTCTCCACCTTCACTATCTTCAAATCTAAAAATATAACCTTTAGGTAAGTTTTTATATTTTTCTTCTGTTATTTGTATAGGTATAAAATCATGTTTTTTAGATATTCTATTTATTTCTTTACTAAAATCAGTATCTAAAAAATCAGATATCATAATAACTATACTTCTCTTTTTAATGTGCAAATTAAAATCTCTAAGTACTTTTTTAATATCTGTACCTTTGTTTTGAGCTTTATGTACATATACTTTTTCAAGTATAGAAAGAGCATGGTTTCTACCTTTTTTAGCAAAAACAACTTCTTCTATTTGATTACTAAATAAAATCAAACCAACTTTATCTCCATTTTTTATAGCAGAAAATGAGAGTATCCCAACTAATTCAGTTAAAAACTCTCTCTTATTTCCCAAAGTATTTGAATTACTTATGTCTACTAGTATGTATACAACTAATTCTCTTTCTTCAGCATATTCTTTTATATATGTTTTTCTCTGTCTAGCACTTACTTTCCAATCAATTTTTTTGACATCATCGCCTTCAGTATATCTACGAATCCCAGCAAACTCCATTCCATTTCCTTTAAAAAATGAATGGTATTCACCACTAAAAACATGATTACTAAAAGCACTAGAATTTATCTCTATTTCTCTTATCTTTTTAATAATCTCTTTTTTATCCATAACTACTCCTATGGCAATGTAGTTTCTTCTAATATTTTTCCAATTAAGTCTTCAACACAAAGACTATCTGCTTCTGCTTCATAACTAGGTATAAGTCTATGTCTAAAAACATCATAAACTACACTTCTTATATCATTGGGAATAACATAATTTCTACCATCAAGATATGCTTTTGCTCTAGCACTTGTAAGAAGTGATATACTTGCTCTTGGTGACAATCCACAAGCAATGTATGGATTTTCTTCTCTACTTTTCATAACTAAGTTAATAATATAGTCTTTTAGCCTTTCGTCTACTTCTACCCTCTTTACTTCCTCACGAATTTGGTGTAATTCTTCTATATCAAGTACTTTATTGATTTCTTTTTCTTCTTCTTCAAAACATATCAATTCAAGTATCTTTTTTTCCTCTTCTATATTTGGATAAGTTAATTTCACTTTCATAAGAAATCTATCTTGTTGTGCTTCTGGAAGTGGATATGTGCCATCTTGTTCAAGTGGATTTTGTGTTGCCATTACAAGAAATGGTTTAGCTAATTTATATGTTTTATCTGCTATAGTCACTTGTTTTTCTTGCATAGCTTCAAGTAGAGCAGATTGCACTTTTGCAGGTGCTCTATTTATTTCATCAGCAAGTAATAAATTAGTAAATATAGGTCCTTTTCTAACTTTAAATTCCCTTATTTTTTCTTCATAAATCTCTGTTCCTATTATATCACTCGGTAATAAATCTGGCGTAAACTGTATACGTTTAAAATCCAAACCAAGTATTTTTGATAAAGTGTTAATTGTAAGAGATTTGGCAAGCCCAGGAACACCTTCTAACAATATATGTCCTCCTGTAAAAAGTCCAATAAGAACTTTTTCTATCATGTCCTCTTGTCCAATTATCCCTTTCTTCATTTCATCCTTGATAAGTTCAATAGTTTTTAGGCTATTTTCATTCATAAATTTCAATCCCCTCTAATAAAATTAGTCTTAATTTATAATAAGAAAATTATGTGAACTTTTTTTGAATTCACCTATATATTATAATCTATTTGATTAAAATGTAAAGAAGTATATAAATTATTATTTTTATTGAATATAATAAT
>CAZHXU010000126.1:3202-9129 GCA_964536535.1 uncultured Fusobacteriaceae bacterium | reverse complement strand
GAATAAACTCTTCAAAATCACTAAATTTACTTTCTAATTCATCTATTTGAACTATGATTTTAGTCAGATATGAATCTACTTTTTCTATAGTATCAGATAGATTTAGATAGTTTGAGATAGACTGGGTAATCAGGTTTAATTTTGAATAAAACTCAGTTTTTCTCTCTTTAGAATCAAGGTTGTCTACTATATTATTAAGTTTTGATTTGATACCATTAAGTGTAGCAAATAATGATGAGATTTTGTCTATAATTTCAGATGATTTAGTAGTATCATCTATCTTTAGACTATTAACAATAGTAATTAATAACTCTAACTCTTCACTTATTCCTACTATTTTTTCCTCTAATTCTTTACCATCTACTACTTTAGTAATATTTGAAAGACTATCTTTACACTCTTCAACACTTGTAATATAAGGGCTAAGACTTTCATCTAATAATAAAAAGTTAACACAGTCTTCACTAATTTTTTCATTAGCTTCTCTAATAGAATTTGCCAATTTTTCTACTTTGTTCAAATCAACAAATTGTAGTTCCTTTAGACTAGCTATCTCTCCCCTTAATTTTCTCAGTTTACTAAGGTATGAAACAAAATCATTTATTTTCTCAAAAGTAGTATATTTGATAGTTTTTAAGATACTCTCACAAGCTTCTTCTACCCTTATACTTTCCTTTTTTGTTTCTTCTTTAATAAGGTTTACTTTTTCATACTCTTTAATAGCAATAGCTGCAGCTTCTTTTATCAAAAGAAGAGAGTCTTTAAGTCCAAAAGCTTCTTTTTTGTCAAGCCAGAAAAAATTATTTATAATTGTTTCTGTATCATTTACTATGTCAACATAAAGACCATAATAACTATCTTCTCTTCTTATAAGTTTGTAGAGAGTAGTTATATCTGCAATTGCTTTTACTATACTCTTGTTACCAAGATTGTATAAAAATGAACCTTTAACTTCTTCATTTTCTACATTTATTTCTGTAGAAAAACTAGTTTCCCAAATCTTAAGTGTATGGTTACGTTTCGGTTCAGATTCAGCTTTGAAAACAGCCATATGTCCATTATCAAAGTGTGCATAACCACTTGCTACTATGGGTGGATTTGCATTTTGATTGATTATATTATATGAATAGATATAGTATTCTCCACTTTTGTGGTTATAAAAGATATATTGATAATCTTCACCATTTTGTGATACTTTCTTTTCATTAAAAACTATATTTTCAAAATCTACATCAAATTTTGAGAAACCTCCACCACTTTGTCTTATTAAACCATTTGGAACTAGGACGCCATGGTTTTCGGGTAGAAGGATACATGCTTTACCAATACTATCAATTCTATGGACTTCTTTTGTTTTTTGGTTAAAAGCAAAATATCTATAGTTTTTTTCTTGATATGGTTTGATTCTTAGTAGAATAATATTACCAACAATAGCATATGAAATATCTCCATCATCCAAACTTTGATCCATATTATCAACTGGTTCAGAGTATATTCCCTTTCCACTACTAGTATTGTTTTCTATCTTAAGTGTTAAGTCTCCACCAATAGTTTCAACAAATAATTTATCTTCTATACTAACATGTGGGTGCTCACCATTAACTTGTTCTTCTCTACCAGTTTTTTTCCAATCTATCTCTTGTTGCAATCCGTAGTCTACTTCATGTGATGATCTGTTCCCTGCATATTCAAGTTTATTATCATTAATAAACCATTTAAATGCTTTAATATTTGAAAAATCATTTCCATTTTGAAAAACCATATATAAATAACCATTTTTTTCAAAGAATTTAGCAAAAAAACTTTCTTTATAGTATTTATATAAGTCTTCAAACTCGCTAATAAACTTATTATCTGTTAATAAAGAATAATCACTTTTACTAAAATTCTCACCATTATATTCATATATACTAAAAACATCATCAATTTTGATTTTACTTTTAAGCCCCATATGAACATTGTAACCAAGGATTACTTTGTTACCAATAGGGACAATATCTCTAGGGATACAATTGTTTTCAGTCAAAATAGCTTCTGTTTTAATAAGTTTAGCTACTTTTTCACCAAAAACTCCTATTCTTTCTTTATTAAGTTTGTCTAAACTACTTTTTAGTTCATTAGACCTTTCAAGCAATCTATTTCTTATTACATTATAAGCAGCAAAGGTCTCTTGACCCTTGCTTTCTTTTTTTTCTTTATTCTCTGCCATTTATTTCCCCCTTAGTCCAATAGTTCGTGTACTGGGATATTTTCCATTCCTAACGTTTTTACTTTTTCTATAGCTTTTAAAATAAATGGTTTTTTGTCGTTACTACTAGTATCCATAATATTAAGTAAAGCACTAGAGATAGTTAAATTCTTAATATCTTCTGTGTTTATACCAAATAAATCAACAAAGTTTTTTAATTCTTCTTTGAATTTTCTTTGATCTCCATTAAAGAAAGTTTCTTTTACATCTTTTAGTACATGTGATTTGTCAACTAAAGCATCTACTTGTTTACCAACAGTAATACTCTTTATCAGTTTGTCAAAGAAGATATTATCCCCACCAACAATGTCGATATTAGAGTTTCTAAGTCCTTCACTTACTACTTGAGCTTGTGCAAGAGCAATATCTTTTTGGATAGCGATTTCAGCTAATTCAATATCTTTTTCTTTGTTAAGTCTTAATTTAAACTCTTCATGTTCTCTACCTACAGCATCAAACTCTTTCATTGCTTGTGCTTTTTCATTTATTCCTTCAGCTTCAGCAACTGATTTTTCTCTGATAACTTTAGCTTCAGCAGTACCCTCAGCTTCTACTCCTTTAGCAGTAGCTAATTTCTCCGCTTCGATACCTTTTGCTGTAGCAAGTTTTTCTGCTTCTATACCTCTAGCTTTTGCAGTAGCTTCTTTTTCGATAGCTTCAGCTTTAGCTTCAGCTTCTAACTTAGTTACTTTAGCTTTTGCAGTACCTTCTATTTCAAAAGCTTCGGCTCTCGCTTTAATAACTCTAGCTTCTGATATTCCGTCAACAGCAGCTTCTTCAGCTTTAGCATCTGCAATAACTTTAGTAGCTTCAGCTTGTTTGAATGAAGTTTTTAAATTAGTTTCAGCAATAACTATATCTTTTTCAGCTTTTATTTCAGCCGATTTTTTATCAGCTTCAGCTTCTTTAATTCTATCAATTACTTTTACTTCTGCATCAGCTTCAGCTAAAGTAATACTTACTTTTTTCTTTCTATCAGCTTCAGCAAATTCTTTTGTATCTTTTATTTTTTCTTCTTCAAGAACAACAGATTTTTGAACCATTACTCTTTCTTTGATTACTTCTTGTATATTTTTATTTTCTTCTTCTACTTTTTTATCTTTTTCAATTTGAGCAAGAGTAACTATTTTTTCTCTCTCAGTTCTTTCTAATTCTCTTTGTTTCTCAACTCTTTCAGTTTCTATAGCTTCTGTAGCTTCTTTAGCTTTTTGAGCAACTATAACAGATCTTAGTTTGTTTTCTTCTAAGATAGAAAGTTCTTCATCAGTTTTGATTCTAGCTTGTTCATACTTAAATCTTTCTTCTTCTGCAACAGTTCTAATTTGAGAATCTTCTCTACTTCTTATAGTTTTGATTTCTCTTTCTTGTTTAGCTTCAGCTTCAGCTTGTTGTTTTTCAAGCTCTAATATAGCTTCTCTAGCACTTACATCTTGTTCTTTAATTGTTTTTTCTTTATCTCTTTGAATTTGGTTTGATTTAACCATCTCTGATGCCGTTTTTTCAGTGATTTTTTTGATACCTTCTGAATCTAATACGTTATCTGGATTAAGGAACTTTAATTCAGTTTGTTCAAGATAATCAATAGCAGCATCTTCTAGTTTATATCCATTTAAATCTTCACCAATAACTTGTAATATCTCTTCTTTAAATTGAACTCTCTCAGTATAAAGTTGTACAAAATCAAACTTTTTACCAGCTGTTTTAAGTGCTTCTGAGAATTTTGCATCAAAAAATTCCATAAGAGTACTTGAGTCTGATGCTTTTTCAGTTCCAAGTGCTTTTGCAACTTTTAATACATCTTCTTGATTGTCATTAACTTTTACGAAGAATGCAACTCTAATATCAGCTCTTAAGTTATCCTTACAAATAAGCCCGTCTTTACCTTCTCTAGCTATCTCCACTCTTTTTACTGAAATATCCATTATTTCCCAGTTATGTAGAATAGGTACAACCCACATACCAGTAAATGATACTCTAGATCCGCCAAGTCCATTTCTAACAATAGCTTTCCCTTGTGTTACTTTTTTGTAGAATAGTTTTAGAATTAATGGGAAACCAATAAACAATAGTCCTAAAACCCCCCCTACAACTAATCCTATTAGTTTAAACAAACTCACATCTAAATTCTCCATTATAATTTCTCCTCCTAATTGTTTTTATATAAATAATCTATAGCAATGTCTTTTACATTAACTATATTTTTATTAATATTATTAAGTCTAGTGATTATTTCCTTTTTGTAATTTTCACTTCTACTCTCCAAACTTCCATAATCATATAGTTTACTTACTTCTCCTAGAATACTTTCAGCATCTTTTAGAATATTTGAATTAATATTTTCTTCTTTTATATAATTCATTGCTTGTTCTATAGTCACTTCTATATAGATTTTTCCACTTACTTCAAAATCAATTTGTTCTTTTGATTTTACAGATTCAAATCTAAAAGGGATGACTTTTATACTAGTGTCTATAAGGATTATTTTCTGAAAGATAATATTGTAAAAAACTAAAGTATTAGTTATTTTTTCTCCAAAAAGTCCTCTGACAATAATTAATTCATTTAATCTAGCTTTTTTTACCCTAAATGTTAAAAGTAAAAAAAATATAATTATAAGTAATATATAGATAACTATTCCTCCTTTTGATAATATTTAATAACGAGATAAACATCTCTTTCGTCGATTTTTTCAATTATTTTTACATAGTCATTTTTCATTATTTCTTTTTCATTTGAAATAACATTTAAAAGCATTTCGCTCCCATTCCCTCTTTTTATAAGAGCTTGCCCAAGCCTTTCAGGTTCAAGACTAGTTTGCATAATTGCTCTTTTTCCAATAGGATTAAAACTACTGTCTTCTTCTAAACCTTGAAAAAAAGGCAATAAAGGTTTTGTTATCCCTTTTGTAACAACTAAACTAGCATTCATATTAACTATTAAAAGTATAAAAGCCATAAATGATTTTGGGCTAAAAGGAAAATAATAAGTTAACATAGTCAAAATCCAAAGAATAAGTATATATATAGTCATATAAATCATAAATGGAATAGTATCCAAATGTGTAAACTCTAAAAATTTTTTAAATACACCTTCGTCACTAATATCCCCTTGTTCTCCATCACCAAACTCCATTTCCCCATCGACATCGGCATCTACTCCAAAATCAAAATCCAACATATCTTGTGAAACAAATCCTAGAATGACAAAAATCCAGTATATAATAACAAAAGATAAAAATATACTAACAATAAAATTTATGCCAGTTATGGAAAATATTAGATACTCTTTCATGCCTTCTCCTTCTAGTTCAAATAAAATTTATATAATATTTTATATAAAAAATTTTATCAAATCATGATATAAAATGCAATGTTTATATTTTAAAATTAGATTTATAGTAATAATTTTTAATAAAAATAGAAAATATAAGAAAAAAATAACAAAATCAAATAGAAAAAAAGAAGATTATTACTATAACTTCAGACTGTAGATAAATGAATTTTTTCATGTAGTTTTAATAATCTATTTAACAAAGAATAGAGAGTTTTCATAGAAAAACTCTTTTTAGTCAGACTTAGATATTTATACCTTTAGTTTTATTATGCACAGCCCATTAAAAAAAGCAATAAAGTATAATTTTAAAAGAATAGTTACGTTGAATTTTTCTTACTTCATATTA
>CAZHXU010000126.1:0-3102 GCA_964536535.1 uncultured Fusobacteriaceae bacterium | reverse complement strand
GGTTATTTTTGTATCAAAATAAAAGACAAAGAATAATAAAAAAACTTTTGATAAAGAAAAAAAAAGACTAATTTTTTATAAAATTAGCCTTTCCTCTTTAAATCAATGGAAGTATTAAGGTAAATCCTCTAAGATTTATTTTGTTTTCATAGTAAAAGAATAATCCCAATTTTCTAAAGGGGGATTAATGAGGTATTCATTTAGTCTATCAATATAAACTTTACTTGGGCCATCATTATATGTTTCATAAATCTTCGTAAAAATTTCTAGTGCATTTAAAAATTTTCTTTCTTTATATAACCTGATTCCCAAATTATAATCATTTATAAATGGAACTTGTTTATCTAATAATTCGTATATGGGAACAGCATTTTTTTTTCCTTTTACTTTTACAAAATCAATAAACCTAAAATTAAAATCATCTTTAACTAATTCATAAGTGCCTTCTCCTACCAAAATTTCAGTTGAATAAAATTTACTAGCACTTTCAAGTCGTGAAGCAAGATTAACACTATCTCCAATTACAGAATAATTAAATTTCTTTTTATTTCCTATATTACATCCCATATTTCCTACTACAGCAGGACCTGTATTAATTCCTATTCTAGCTCGTAATATATTTTTACCTTCTTTTTTCTCTTTTTCACGAAGTTTAACAAGGGCTTTTTGGTATAACAATGCACTTTTACAAGCATCATGTGCATGACTTTTTTTGTAGACAGGTGCACCAAATATAGCCATAATTGCATCACCAATATATTTATCAATAGTTCCTTGATTTGAAAGGATAATATCAGTCGTAATAGAAAGATATTCATTTAATACTTCGATTAGTTCTTCTGGTTTTAAACCTTCAGAAATAGATGTAAAACTGACTATATCGGAAAAAAATGAAGTAACTTCCCTCTCTTCACCACCTAATTTTAATTTTTCAGGATTATCAATTAATTCTTCTATAAGTTGAGGGTTTATATATGTTCCAAAAACTTCACGAATATATTTTTTTTCTAATCCTTCTCGAAAATAATTTTCTGTATTCAAAAATAAATAAGTAAGAACCATTGAAATCAAAGGATAAAAGACATCAACCCACAAACCCTTATTAAAAAAGTAGACACTTAAAAAAATGTAGGAAAAAATATAAAAAATTATAATTAGATTTATTCTTATAATATTTCTGTTTTTTTGTGAAAGTAAAATAGTGATAATTAATAAGGACAAAAGAATAAGTAAAAAATTCTTACTCTGTTTTATCCTTATTAAATAATTATTATCAATCACATTTTGTATCGCATTTGCATGTAATTCAACTCCTGCCATGTTTGGGTCAAGAGGTGTAGACCGAAGGTCGTATAATCCTTTGGCACTATCTGTATAACCAATTAAAGCTATTTTATTATTTATTTCTTCTACTTCAAAACTTCCATTAATTATGTCAGTATAAGAAATATAGGGAAAAGTATGCCCTTTGCCATAATAAAAGAGACGTTGATATCCATTTTTATCAAGAGGAATAATTTTTAAAATTTTAGAGTTTAATTTGATTTCTATTTGATTTTTATCTATGTTATAAACGAGATTATCTCTAGAATTTAGCCCCAAACTATTTATATAAGTAGTAAGATATAGAGGCGGAAAGTAGGAATTACTGTATTTTTCTTTTGTAATAGCTACAATTCCTCTCACAACGCCGTCTAAATCAGGATAACCAATTTCGTAGGGACCAACACCAAAAGCACTATTTGCAAGAATATCTATAGGAGGCAAAATTTTATAAACTTCATACAAATTTTTCTTTTGACTGTTGTCTATGTTCTGTTTGTATAATTCTTCGACTACTCCTTGAAGTCTATAAAACCTACTTTTTTCATGTAAGTTTCTACTTAATATTTGTTCATTATCTATTTCGCTTTTATCAAGTATATTATATGTACCTAAAGTAACATTTTTATATTTGGACATAATTGAACTAAAAACAAAATCTTCATCTACCTTTAATTTGTTAATTTCTTTTGCTAAACTAAGAGCATAATTTTGACTTATTTCGTCTTTTTTATATGCTTCATTTAATATATTTTTTAGGTTGTTTTTGTAGGGTAGAAGTTTGCTATTTGTTCCTTGATCATTAAAACTAATATCAAAACCTATACTTTTTATTCCATTTTTATTTAATATATCAACCAAATCCCCATGAAGGTTACGTTCAAATGGCCAAGGACCATGTTCTAATAGGGATTTTTCATCTATACCAATAATTACAACATCAAAATCTTTTTTGGTATTAAAATTATTCAAAAATTTAAAACGTAAATCATATGTTTTTAATTCAAAATATTCGAAAAAATTTAGATAAGGAATATTCCAGTAAAGTATATAAAAGATAGCAAAAAATAGAGAATAAAAAACTCCACTTTTAACTAATTTTTTCTTTAACATAAATCTCACCTCATTTATTTTATTATATGCCAAATATAGTCCTAAAATTAATGAAATTTGTTTGAATAAATTTTATTTTTCTCTAAAATTTTTTGCTACATATTTAGTGAGATTTAGCTATTTATAACTTTTATATGAAATAAACGACAAAGAATAATAAAAACTTTTAGTTCACAAAAAAAGACTAATTTTTTATAAAATCAGTCTTTAGTCTTCAATTTGATAGCTTGACCTTTTAGGTCAAGCTTTTAAGGAGTGATATTTGTTTTTAATTCAAGAGTATAAAATTCATCTAATAAATTTTCCATAAATTCAACTAATTTGTGATAGAGAGAATATTCTGCTTCATCTTCCATTATTATATCTTGGGCTTCTACTAATTCTTCCTCCAAAGCTAATATAAAATGATTTTCAAAATATTCAATCTCATGTCTATTGTATAGTTTTGGTCTAGAGTACTCTTTTATATTTTCTTCAAATGTTAATAGTTTATACAAGTCTTCTTCAACTTTTTCAAAGAATAATTCATGTTTCATATTAGTACCTCCCAACAACTTTTGCACTCCTCTTACCTTGATTATATGTCCCAAGAATGCTAAAAACAATACCTTTTGAAATAAAAATATAAAGTAACTTTAATATAGAATATATGTGCTTATGCACTAA
>CAZHXU010000125.1:0-9153 GCA_964536535.1 uncultured Fusobacteriaceae bacterium | reverse complement strand
ATATCCTTTAGATAATCAGAAATGTGCATATACAAACCTCCCAATTTTATACAATTAACTATGATACTATACTTAAACTTAGAGTATTTCCTTTTTTTATTTTGAAAAAAATTTTAAAATTATACAAATGGGAATTTTACTTCTAAATTTGCATATAAAAAGAAAGAAATCTTTATTTTGCTTTAAGTCCGTTTGGAAAAAGTAATGAAGTGTGGTAAAATTGTATTTAGAATGGAGGTTATATGTTAGTTTTAGGAATCGATCCAGGAACTGCAATAGTAGGTTATGGGCTTATTGAATATAAAAAAAATAAGATGAAAATTATAACTTATGGTTGTATATATACAGAAAAAGAATTACCTCTTAATAAAAGATTAGAGATAATATATAATGAATTAATAGAAATTATTGAAAAATATAAACCAGATACATTTGCAATAGAAGAGTTATTTTATTTTAAAAATAATAAAACAGTAATAAGTGTAAGTCAAGCAAGGGGAATAATGCTTCTTGCAGCTACTCAAAAAAACTTACCTATATTTGAATATACTCCTTTGCAAGTAAAAATAGGAATTACAGGTTATGGAAGAGCTGAAAAAAAACAAGTACAGCTTATGGTACAGCGTATTTTAAACCTTGAAGAAATACCAAAACCAGATGATGCAGCAGATGCTCTTGCTATAGCAATAACACATATAAATTCTACAGGAAGTGTAATGTCTATAGTATCTAGTAGAAGTGTAAAAAAAGATAAAATAAATGTAAAAAGTGGCAAGATGACAGCAAAAGAATTTAGGGAGTTATACAAGTAGAAGAAAGAGGATAAAGATGAAAGTTAATTATTTTGAAAAGAGGGCAATAAAATACTTTTCCTTTTATATTTTAATAGTGCTTTTATCAAATAGTATATTTTTTACTTATAAATCAAACATAATACTTGATAAATACAACAAATCTATTGAAGAAGAGATAGAAAAAACTCTTATTACTTTTGGGAAAAAAATAGAGAGAAAACTTCGTAATAATATATATGAAATTGAATTAAAAGATAGAAGTATATTAAATGAAATTGAAAGTAACGATTATTTATTAAAAAGTCTTTTTGAAGAAAGTGAAGAAGTTGAAAAGATATTAAATTTGGGTATGTTTCAAAGAGAAATAGTATTTGATAATAAAGAATTTGAAGGAGATAGATATTATTTAGAAAGTACAAAAACTTTTGAATACAAGGGGAAAAAAAAGGAAGTTCGATTACTTACTTTTTTAGATGGACAAGAACTTTTACGAGATAGATACACAGACATAAAAGCTCTTGAAATAATAGACACTAGCGATAAACGATATGATTATGTGGAAAATTTATTTAGAGTAGAAGGTGAAGAAACTCTTTTTTATACAAAAGGTTTAGATGATTATTTTAGAATGTATATGTCTATAGGAAATGAAAGTGGTAAAAGGTTTTTTATTATTTTAGATTTGAAAATGGATGAGTACAAACAACTATTAAATCGTATAAAAAGAGAAAATGTACAATTATTAACTTCTATAAAAAAAGAAAGTGTAGCTGTTGCAGTAATATTTTATTTAATAGCTTTTGTTATTTTATATTATGTAATAAATCTTTTGTATGGTCCAATGAAAGAAGTGATGGATGCTATTGACCAAATGTCTAAAGGAAAATTTGGTAAAAAAGTAAAATTGACTGGAAGTAAAAGTAGTAAAAACTTAGCTAGAAAAATCAATAGTTTATCTGAAAATCTTAATTTTATCAAAAGAGTTAAATCAGACTTTTTACTGAAAAAGAATTTTGAATTTAAGAGTATTGTAAATAGTATAGTTAGTCTTACTGAAAGTAGTTTGGAAAATAAAAGTATTAGTCCAGTGGAAAAAAAGAATTTGGAACTAATAAACGAAAATGCTCAAGATTTGTTAAAAGTAGTAAGTAGTCTAAATGAATATTATTCAATCGACGATGAAGAAGAATTAGTAAAAGAAAATATAAATATAAAAACTTTAGTAGATGAAACTTTTATACTTTTAGATACTTATAAAGATACTAAAGATATAAAATTAGTAAATAAACTTAGTTATGAAGATAGTTTTGTATATGGAGATAATGCTAAACTACACGTTATTTTTTCTCATCTTATTGAAAATGCAATAAACAGCATGGATAAGGGAGAAATAATAGTAGAAGGTAAAAAGAAAAATGGTCATTTGAATATTGTTATTAGTGATAACGGAAGAGGAATAGACAAGGATAAACTGAGAGAAATTAATACTTTTTTTGTAAAAGGAGAAGAACTTAGTGGTACTGGTCTTGGAATAAGTTTATCTAAAAAAATCATTGAACTTCATGGGGGAAAAATATCTTTTGCATCAAAACTCGGACGTGGAACAGATGTGATATTTAATCTTGAAAGTTGTGAAGAAGTAAATAATAAAGAAAAAAATAAAATAGATTTATTAAAAGAACAGTTGTTTATAAGTAGCCAAGAAGTATTTAGTAAAAAGAGATACAATATACTTTTATACTGTAACAATGCTCTTAATAGTAAACTTATACTCAATTATTTAATTAGGGTAAAATATAAAGTAACTTTAGTTTCAGATAATAAAGAACTTATAAAATCATTAAATGAAGAAACTTATGATTTGTTAATAGTAGATTATTTTGGAGTATGGGCACAAGAATATGAGATAATAAGCCAAATAAGAAGGCTTAAAAATAAAGACTCTTTACCTATATTACTTGTTAATAATAAAAATAGAGGAGAAGATATACAACTTGCATTCCATAAAGGAGTAAATGAAGTAATAAACAAACCTTTATTTAGAGATGAATTTTTAATCAAAGTAGATACACAACTTAAAATAAAGAAAACACTTTCTTCTATGGAAAGGGTAAATGAAAATTATATTAAAGAAAAAAGAGAGAGAATTTTGGCTGAAAATCTTAGAGATTTCCATACAGAATTAACTTCTACTCTAAACGTAAAAAAAATATTCCTAATTTTATTTAGGAAAGTAAAATACCTATTTGACTTTGACAGTGCATTAGTATTATTAAAAAGAGATGATAGGTATCAAGTAATCTTCCAAGAAGGACCACTTGAAAAAGAGGAAAAAACAGATACTTTATTCAAAAGTAGATATCTTGATCCAATTATAAAAAATGAGAGAATTATAGTTATAAATGAGAATAAATGTAAAAAGTATTTTTCAGATAGAATAAAATCAGCTATTGCAGTACCTCTTAGGTACAACAAACACGAAAGTTGTGTAATAATAATCAAAAGTACTGAGAACAAATTCTTTAAAACTATGGCAAAAGAAACAATAGACACACTCTTTTATCAGTCAAGTATAGCTATAAAAAATGCTAATTTGTATGGTGAATTAGAAAAGAAAAACGTAAAACTGAATATGCTCCTTGAAAAGATAAAAATAATAGATAAATTAATAGCTGTTATATATAATGAAAAAGATAAAAATAGTGCAATTTATTATTTATTATTAGTTTTAGTTGGGAATAAAATGAAACTTAACTTTAGAGAAGCATATTATTTTGACTATAATAAAGAAGAAAAAAGATTAGTTTGTCAAAATTACCACCATAATATTAATAAGTATTCAGATAGCACTGAAGAAGCTTATAAAGATAGAGAAATATGGGCAAAAGAGCTTAAAGTTAAGTTGGAAGAAGATAATATATTAACTAGGGCTTTTGATGAGGGGAGAAGTATATACAACTATACTCTAGAAGTAGAAGAAAGAAAAAAACTTAAATTTATGGAACAAGTAACTATAGTTCCTATAAAATATGAAGAAAATAAATTTGGTCTTATAGTCCTTGAAAGTGAAGTAGTAGGAAAAGAAGTTGATGAAGATGTTAAAGAAAGTCTTAATATATTTGGAGCCAACCTTGGAATCTACTTACAAACAAAAGCATTAGAAGAAGAAAGTATAAAATATCATAAATCTAGAACTCTAAATACTTTTGCAAAATCAATAGTACATGAATTAAGAACACCACTAGTAGGAATAAAAGGTTTTGCTACTATGACAAAAGAAAAATACTCTTCAGATGAAAAACTTTCATTTTATATGAATAATATAATTAATGATGCAGAAAGAGTAATAGACCTTAGTTCTCAAATAGTAGATTTTGTAGAAGAAGAAAATGCAAAATATTCTTTTAAGAAAGAAAGTATTAGAAGAGGAATAATAGAAGTAGTAAATGAATTTGAAGAAGAAATAAAACTTAATAATATAAATATAAAAGTTTTTGATGATGAAGAGTTATTCCTTCCATATGACAAAGTTAAAATGAAAAAAGTTTTTAGACATATACTTAAAAATTCAATAGAAAATATAGATTTTGATAAAGATATGCATATTATTTCTATAAAGAAAAAAATAGATAGGGATAAGATAGTAATTTCATTTGTTGATAATGGTCTTGGAATAGAAAAAGAAATGTTGAAAGAAGTATTTAATCCACTTGTAAGTAGTAAATTACAAGGTACAGGTCTTGGTTTATCTTTATCTAAAAATATAGTAGAAAAACATGGATTTGATATGGAGATAGATAGTGAACAAGGGCACTTTACAAGAGTAAATATAATAATAACTTAGCCTATAGAAAACATAGGAACTACATAAAATAGTGATATAATCCCAAAGTATCTTAATTTGGGATTGTATTATCTTGTAAATTATTAAACCTTGACGAATTATCTATAAAAAGATAAAATTGATGTGTGAAAAAAGTAAGAAAGACAGGAAGTGAAAAATGAATATAGTATTATTTGAACCAGAAATTCCATATAACACAGGGAATATAGGAAGAACAGCTGTTTTAACAGGAACAAGCCTTCATCTTATAAAACCACTTGGATTTTCTTTAGATGAAAAACAAATAAAAAGATCAGGTTTAGACTATTGGCCACTTGTAGATTTGCATGTGTGGGATAGTATAGAAGATTTGTGGGCAGCATACCCAGAAAGCAGTTTTTATTATGCTACAACAAAAACAAAACAAAAATATTCAGATGTAAAATATAATAAAGGAGATTTTATTGTATTTGGTCCAGAATCAAGGGGAATACCAGAAGATATACTTAATGCAAATAAAGATACTAATATAACTATTCCAATGAAACCAGTAGGAAGATCACTTAATCTTTCTAACTCTGCAGCAATTGTTATATTTGAAGCATATAGACAATTAGACTTTGATTACGGAGAATAGAATGAAAAAAGTCTTGTTTATACTCTTTGTAGTTATAATTTTGGTAGGATTAAAAGTAACTAATGACTTTTTTCCACTAAAATACAAAGAAGAAGTATTTGAAATCTCAAATGAAATTGGAATGGAAGAATCACTTGTTTTTGCAATGATAAAAGTTGAAAGTGATTATAGAGAAAAGGTTGTTTCGCATAAGGGTGCAGTAGGACTTATGCAAGTATTACCTAGTACAGCCAAATGGATATTAGAAAAAGAAGGTTATAATCCTAATGAGTATGATTTGTATATAGGTAAAGATAATATTTTTGTAGGGGTACTATATCTAAAATATCTTAATGATAGATTTGATGGAGATTTGCAAAAAATTATGGCTGCTTATAATGGTGGAAGCTCTAGGATAAAGGATGATAAGTGGAAAGAGATTGATGAAACAAGATTTTACGTTAAAAAAGTAAAAATAGCACACTTTTTTTATAGAATAAAGCTAAAGATACTAGAGGTGTTGTAGATGAAAAGAATTGCTACTCTCTCAATATTTATTGAAGATAGGCAAAGTGTTAATAGAGTAAATGAGATACTTACAGATTATTCTAATTGTATTATATCTAGAATGGGAATCCCTTATAGGGAGAGGGAAATATCTGTAATAGTACTTATACTTGATTGTA
The DNA here is from genome assembly GCA_964536535.1 of uncultured Fusobacteriaceae bacterium. Lineage (GTDB taxonomy): Bacteria > Fusobacteriota > Fusobacteriia > Fusobacteriales > Fusobacteriaceae > CAZFBB01. Next base: position 3,234 of record CAZHXU010000125.1, on the reverse strand, counting down.
CCAATGAAGAATTAGGCGCTCTCTCAGGAAAAATAGGGAATCTAAAGGGAGTAAGTTGTAAATCAGCATATAAAAAATCCTAAGTAGAAGGCAATAGCTAACTGTAAGGGAAGATTATAAATATAAATAAAGTTATGAGAAGAGCCTGCATTTGAATCTGTTTCTTCCATAACTTAATATTTTAATATTTAAAGTCTTCTTAGGAAGACTTTTTTTATTTACTTGGAGGGAAAGAAATGATGACGTGGCAAGATGAAGTAAAAAGAGAAAGTTTTATTAACGGAGATTTAATAGAATCATTATTACAATCGAAGAAGAAGGTAACAGATACTGACTTTTATGAAGTAATGGAAAAAGCTAAAAAACAAGAAAGATTAAGTCTTAGTGATGTAGCAATACTTTTAAATGTAGAAGATGAAAAAAGAATCAACGAGATATTTTCACTAGCTAAATCAATAAAAGAAAGGGTATATGGAAATAGAGTAGTATTATTTGCTCCATTATATCTAGGAAACAAATGTACAAATTCATGTACATATTGTGGGTTTAAAGTTACAAATCAAGATACAATTAGAAAAACTCTATCGTTAGAGGAAATGGGAAAAGAAGTAGAAGCACTTACTGATGAAGGTCATAAAAGGCTTATATTAGTATATGGTACACATCCAGATTATACACCACAATATATAGCAGATACAGTAAAAAAAGCTTATGATGTAAAAAGAGGAAATGGAGAGATAAGAAGAGTTAATATTAATGCTTCTCCTCTTGATATAGAAGATTATAAACTAATTAAAGATGCTGGGATTGGTACATACCAAATATTCCAAGAAACATACCATGAAGAAAGTTATAAAAGAGTACATCCAAAAGGAGAAAAATCTAACTTTAAATGGAGATTGTTTGGTTTAAGTAGAGCAATGGAAGCAGGAATAGATGATGTTGGAATAGGAGCTTTGTTTGGTATATACAAATGGAGATTTGAAGTAATGGGTCTTTTGCAACATGTTGAACACCTTGAGAAAGAATATGGTGTTGGACCACATACTATTTCATTCCCTAGATTAAATGAAGCAAATGGAGCTGTAAAAGATCCTGAGTATATTGTTGGAGATATGGAACTAAAAAGAATAATTGCAATACTTAGATTAGCAGTTCCGTACACAGGGCTTATACTTACAGCTAGAGAAAATGCAGAACTTAGAAGAGAATGTATGGAACTTGGAGTAAGCCAAATCGATGCAGGAACACAAATTGAGCTACAAGGATATTCACAAAAAAATGAAGAACAAGATCTTAAGAAGGAACAATTTAAGATTGGAGATAGTAGAAGTCTTGATGATGTAATGAAGGAACTTATGGAAAATGGTTTTACACCTTCATTCTGTACTGCATGTTATAGACTTGGTAGAACTGGAGAACACTTTATGGAGTTTAGTAAACCTGGGTTTATCCATCACTTCTGTACTCCAAATGCAGTAGTAACCCTTGCAGAGTACTTGGAAGATTATGCTTCGGAAGAAACTAAAAAAGTAGGGTATGAACTGATAGAAAAAGAAGTAAAAAGAAGTGAACTAAAGGAAAAAACTAAAGAAACTTTACTTGTTAAACTTGAAGAGATAAAAAGTGGTAAGAGAGATCTTTATTATTAAGGGGTAGATATGACTATTGATAGATTAAAAAATGAGATAGAAATAATATTAGGTAGTTATAGTAATAAAGTTACCTTTAGTAAAAAGATAGGGAAAAGAAATGAGTTTTTATTTTCTCTTGGAGAAACAAATTTTTTGCCTAGTGAGATAATATGGGAAAATAATGAATATATATTAACTGGAGAAGAGATAGGGGTAGAAGTAAAGGAAAAACTTAGAAAAATCCTTGAGGTGACCTATGAAGCGTAGAGAAAAAGATTTGATTGGTGAAAGAGAGATAGATAATAATCGTTATTATGGTATACATACTCTTAGAGCTAAAGAAAACTTTGATATAAAGGGAAAAAGAGTTAATGAAGAATTAATAAAAAGTATAGCTTTAGTTAAACTTTGCTGTGCAGATGCAAATATTAAAGCGGGAAACTTGGATGAAAATATTGGCGAATATATTAAAAGGGCCTGTGAACTTGTTTATGAAGGGAAATATAATGATTTTCCACTGGGTGCAATACAGGGTGGAGCAGGTACTTCTACTAATATGAATCTAAATGAAGTCATAAGTAATGTAGCTCTTGAACTTATGGGTGAAGAAAAGGGAAGATATGATTTGATAAGCCCTTTAGATCATGTAAATATGAGTCAATCAACAAATGATGTATATCCAAGTGCAGTAAAAATAGCAAGTATAAAACTATTAAGAGAGTTATTAAATGAAACTATGGCTCTACAAGATGCACTTCAAATAAAAGAAAGAGAATTTTCTAATATTTTGAAGATAGGTAGAACACAACTACAAGATGCTTTACCAATAACTTTAGGTCAAGAATTTTCAGCATATGCAGAAGCTATTTCTAGAGATAGATGGAGACTTTATAAGATAGAAGAGAGAATAAGACGTATAAATATAGGTGGTACAGCAATAGGAACAGGAGTAGGAGCTAGTCTTAAGTATAGATATTATGTAAGTGAAGAACTAAAAAGATTAACAGGCTATGGGCTTGCTCGTGCAGAAAACCTTGTAGATGCTACACAAAATTTGGATGTATTTGTAGAAGTTCATAGTTTGTTAAAAACTATGGCAGTTAATCTTAATAAAATAGCAAAAGACCTTAGGCTAATGTCTAGTGGACCCAAAAGTGGTTTAAATGAGATTAATCTAAAGCCTCTTCAGGCAGGGTCTAGTATTATGCCAGGAAAAGTAAATCCAGTTGGACCTGAATTTATTCAACAAATCTACTATAAAATTTGTGGAAATGATTTAACTCTTACTATGGCTTGTGGAGATGGTGAGTTTGAGTTAAATGCAATGACACCAATTATTGCTGAAGTATATCTAGAAAGTCTTGAACTTTTGAGAGACGGAATAAAAATATTTAGGGAAAAAGTAATAGAAGGCATAGAAGCAAATGAAGATGTTTGTAGAAAAAATGTTGAAAATAGTTTGTTAAAAGCAACAGAATTTATAGAAGAGTTTGGATATGAAAGACTTGCAGAAATAATTAAAGAAAGTGAAAAAACTGGAAAGAATTATTGGGAAGTAATGAATAAATATAGAGAGAAATAAGGCTATTTATAGCCTTTT
>CAZHXU010000124.1:0-9345 GCA_964536535.1 uncultured Fusobacteriaceae bacterium | reverse complement strand
AACTTTAGAAAAAATACAACTATCCTAGGGGAAATCCTTGAAAAGAAAGCTTTAGATAAAGACTTAGAAGATAGAATTACTGAAACTATTTCTGAGTTTAAAGCTAACTTTAACTAAGGAGTGATCACATGGGAGCAGGAAAAAGTAGAGAAATCAAAACTAGAATTAAAGGTGTGCAAAGTACTCATCAGATTACAAATGCAATGAACATAGTAAGTTCCACTAAATTTAAAAAGTTTTCTGCCCTTGTTGAGAAATCAAGACCCTATGCGAATTCCTTACATGGGGTGTTAAAAAACTTGGCAGCTGGGTTAAAAGCTGAAAAGCATCCTTTGCTTGATGGTAAAGAAGATGTGAAAAAAATTGGTGTTATTGTAATGACTTCTGATAGAGGTTTATGTGGAAGTTTTAATAGTAGCACACTTAAAGTTCTCGAAAAATTGAGAGCGGATAATCAAGATAAAGAAATATCTGTTATTGCAATAGGTAAAAAAGCAAGAGATTATTGTAATAAAAGAGATATAGACTTGAAAGCAGAATATATTCAATTAATTCCAGAAACTATGTATGAAAAAGCTAAAGAAATTGGTGAAAATATAATAGAGTTCTTTAATGAAGATATATTCGATGAAGTGCACATGATTTATTCTAAATTCCATTCAGCAGTAAATTGGGAATTAACTACAAAAAAAATTCTTCCAATTGAAAGAGTTGAAGCAGAAGTGAATGAGCCTTATATATTTGAGCCATCACAAGAGTATATTATGTCAAGTATACTACCAAAATACTTAAATATAGATGTTTACCAAGCAATTTTAGAAAATACTGCAAGTGAGCATGCTGCTAGAAGACAAGCAATGCAAAGTGCTACTGATAACGCAGAAGAGATGATTGCAGATCTAACTCTTTTATATAATAGAGAAAGACAATCAGCAATTACTCAAGAAATCTCTGAAATCGTTGGTGGAGCAGAAGCACTTAAGTAAACTCAAAAATTGTCGTAAAGGAGGACATGGGTTTTGGAAAATAAAGGAATCGTTATTCAGGTTATTGGACCAGTAATAGACGTTAAATTTGAAGAAAAATTACCAAATATATACAATGCCCTACACATACCTCTTGAAAATGGAAAACTTACAGTAGAAGTACAACAGCATCTAGGTAATAACGTAGTTAGAACTGTTGCTATGGATTCGACTGAAGGGCTTCAAAGAGGAGTAGAAGCAATAGATACAGGAGCACCTATTTCTATACCAGTTGGTAAACCTGTCTTAGGAAGAATACTTAATGTTTTAGGAGAACCAGTTGATGAAGCTGGGGAAGTAGCAGCAGAAGAGTATGCTCCAATTCACAGAGATGCACCTACATTTGAAGATCAAGGAACAGATGTAGAAGTATTTGAAACTGGAATAAAAGTAATCGACTTATTAGCACCATATATTAAAGGTGGTAAAATAGGTCTATTTGGAGGAGCTGGAGTAGGAAAAACAGTTCTTATAATGGAGCTTATTAATAACATTGCTCAAGGTCATGGTGGATTATCAGTTTTTGCTGGAGTAGGAGAAAGAACTAGAGAAGGTAGAGACCTTTTTGATGAAATGAACGAATCTGGCGTAATTGATAAAACAGCTTTAGTTTATGGACAAATGAATGAGCCACCTGGAGCTAGACTAAGAGTAGCACTTACTGGACTTACAGTAGCAGAACACTTTAGAGACAAAGAAGGACAAGATGTACTTTTCTTCGTTGATAATGTATTCAGATTTACACAAGCAGGAGCAGAAGTTTCAGCTCTACTTGGAAGAATGCCTTCAGCTGTTGGATATCAACCAAACTTGGCAACTGAAATGGGAGTTCTTCAAGAAAGAATTACTTCTACTAAAACAGGATCAATCACATCTGTACAAGCAGTATATGTACCTGCAGATGACCTTACAGATCCGGCACCAGCAACTACATTCTCACATCTAGATGCTAAAACAGTATTATCTAGAAGAATAGCATCATTAGGAATCTACCCAGCAGTAGATCCACTTGATTCAACATCAAGAGCTCTTGATCCACAAGTTGTTGGACATGAGCACTATAATGTAGCTAGAGAAGTGCAAGCTGTACTTCAAAGATATAAAGAACTTCAAGATATCATTGCAATCTTAGGTATGGACGAATTATCTGATGAAGATAAAGTTTTAGTAAGTAGAGCAAGAAAAATTGAGAGATTCTTCTCTCAACCATTCTCAGTTGCAGAACAATTTACTGGTATGGAAGGAAAATATGTATCAGTAAAAGAAACAATTAGAGGATTTAAAGAGATATTAGAAGGAAAACATGATGACTTACCTGAAGGAGCATTCCTTTATGTAGGTACTATAGATGAAGCTATTGCTAAAGCAAGAGCAGAAATGGAAGGAGCTGAATAATAATGGCTACTTTCAATGTTGAAATAATAACTCCTCATGAAGTTGTTTTAACAAAAGAACTTGAAAAAGTTATTTTGAGAACAGTTGAGGGAGATATGGGAATACTTGCAAATCATGCTCCATTTGTCAGTGAATTAGCTGTTGGAGAGATGAAATTAGTAGGTGAAGGATATGAAGAAAGATACTTTGTATCTGGAGGATTCTTAGAAATTTCAAGAGAAAAAACACTGATTTTGGCAGACGAAGCTATTAATGTAAAAGAAATAGACTTAGTTAGAGCTAAAAAAGATGCTGAAGAAGCAAAAGCAAAATTAGCTAAGCTAAAAGAAGAAAAAGATATTGCAGTAACTCAAAAAGCATTGCAAGATGCACTAACTAAAGTGAAACTTGCTGAAAGATAGAAAAGAAGAGCTTAATCCTTTTGGATTAAGCTCTTTTTCTATAATAGACTTAATCACTGAAAAATTAGAAATTAAGTTTTAATTTGAAAAATAAAGTATTTATAAACAAAATCAAGAATTATAAAAAAAGAAATGTACATAGAAAAAATATTAATCATATGATACAATCTTTATAAATAAGGAGGGGTAAGATGAAAATAAAAAATTATTTAAAAAAAATGAATATAGATGCAGTATTAATATCTGATAAATATAGTTTGAGATATTTCACTGGATTTACAGGAACTACAGGGATAGCATTAGCTTTTGCAGAAAAAAGATATTTTTTTACAGATTTTAGATATGTCGAACAAGCTAAAGCAGAAGTAGAAAATAAAGGTTTTATAGTAGTTAAAACTGAAAGATCACAAGTAGATTCAGTAGCTGAATATATTAAAGATAGTAAAATTGATAAATTAGGTATAGAGGACTTAAGCGTAACTGTAGCTACTTTTAATCAATATAAAGAGAAGTTTGGAGATATTTCATTTATTAATCTAGGTGATAGTTTAATAAAAGAAAGAATGATAAAAACAGAAGAAGAAATTGAGCTTATTAAAAAAGCTGTTGAAATAGGAGATGCTACATTTAAATTTGCGGTTGAGAAAGTAGAAGAAGGTTTAGTAGAAAAAGATTTAGCAGCTCAGATGGAATTATATATGAAACAGTTAGGTGGAGATGGACCTTCATTCGAAACAATAATTGCTTCTAATCACAGGTCTGCAATGCCTCACGGAGTAGCAAGTGAGAAAAAAATAGAAAAAAATGGGTTTATCAAATTTGATTTTGGAGTATATTATAAGGGATATGTTTCTGATATGACAAGAACAGTTTATTATGGAGAAAATCCTAGTGAAAAACATTTAGATATATATAATACAGTTCTTGAAGCACAAAAGAGAGCTTGTGAAGCTGTTAAAGCAGGAGTAAAATGCAGTGAATTGGACAAAATTGCTAGAGACTATATTAGCGAAAAAGGATATGGAGATTTGTTTGGTCATGGTTTAGGACATGGAATTGGTGTATATATACATGAACAACCAAGTGTTAATAGTAAAAGCGATATAATATTAGAAGAAGGAATGGTTATAACAATTGAACCTGGAATCTATGTAGAAGGTTTTGGGGGAGTTAGGATAGAAGATGATGTAGTAGTAAGAGAAAATCATGGAGAAATACTAAATAAAACAAGCAAAGAACTATTAATAATAAAATAAATAATTGAAATAAAAAAGCTAGGAATGTATCCTAGCTTTAATTTTATTCTATTGGTTTACCGTAGAATCTAATAACTGCCCAAGTTGCAACAATTCCAGCTGGTAAAATAAGGTATACAGGTAAGCCTAGACCTGCTGGAATATATCCGAAAATAACAGAAATAACAGCAACTACAACAGCATATAATAGCTGTGTTTTAACGTGATCAACATGATCTGAACCAGCACCCATTGAAGATAAGATAGTAGTATCTGAAATAGGTGAACAATGATCTCCAAAGATAGCTCCAGTAAGAACAGCTCCAACACTTACAACAATGTATGTATGTAAATCATTACCAGCTAAAGATGCATTAATTCCAATTGCATTTGCTAAAGGAATAGCTAATGGCATTAAAATTCCCATAGTTCCATAAGAAGTTCCTGTGGAAAAAGCAATTACAGAAGCTAATATAAATATTATAGAAGGTAATAAGAATTTTGGTACAGTATCTGATAATAATGAAACTAAGTATGCAGAAGTACCTAAGTCTTTTATTACTGAACTTAATGACCAAGCTAATAAAAGAATTACTCCAGTAATAATAAGAGATTTCATTCCATGTACCCAAGTTTCGATTGCTTCTGATAACTTAAATATTTTTTGCTTAACTCCCATTATAATTGCAACAATAGAAGCGAATAAAGCTGCTTCAAATAATACAACTGAAGCATCTGAAGCACCGAAAGTTTCTCTTATAGCATAAAATGATAGAGGAGAATTATTAACAGCTTCTAAAACTTCACCTTCTAAGTAACCAAGCCCATTATAATAAAAACCAATAAATGATGATATCATAAGAACTCCAATAGGAATAATAGCATTCCAAATACTAAGTTTAATACCTTCTTTTGGTTCCATAGATGTTGATTCAGCATGGTCTTCAGGTTTGTTATTATTCGCTAAAACTTCACCAGTTTCTCTAGCTCTTTTTTCGGCTTTTAACATTGGACCAAACTCTCTTAATAAAACAGCACTTAGTAACACAAAAATTAACATAAGAATATTGTAAAATCTGTATGGAATAGTTTCTATAAAGATACCATAAGCATTAACATTATTTATACCGATAAGTGCATAACCATCTTTAATAAGTGAAATTTCATAACCTATCCACGTAGAAATTAGAGCTATACCAGCTATTGGTGCAGCAGTTGCATCAATAACAAAAGCTAATTTTTCCCTAGATATTTTCATCTTGTCACTAATAGGTCTCATAATAGGACCTACAATTAGAGCATTAGCATAATCATCAAAGAATATTAATAACCCCATTACCCAAGTAATAATTTGAGTACTTCTTGGTGTTTTAGCTCTTTTAGCTAAAGCTTCTGCAATAGCTCTTGCTCCACCCATTTTTGAAATAAGAGCTACTAAACCACCTATAGTTAAAACTTGTAAGATGATTCCAGCGTTCCAAGAATCGGCCATACTAGAAATTACACGGCTTACAATATCTGTAAAACTATCTGTAATAGCTCCGAATAATCCACTATTGATATTAATTAAAAAAGCTCCTGAATATAGTCCTAGAAATAAAGATAAAATTACATTTTTAGTAATGAAGGCCAAAACAATAGCTAAAAGTGGTGGTAATAAAGTTAAAATACCAAAATTAACTTCTTGTCCATCTCCTCCAAATATAAATGTTGATAAGATCATAAACATTAGAAAAACTAATGTTGATTGTTTTTTCATACTTCCTCCTTCTTGAAAATAAAAAAAGTTGCTAGGATACTAGCAACTAATCTATTATAAATATACATTATAAATAAACTTGTTGATAGCTCATCACTAGGTTTAGTGACAGTGTTATAAATTTTCTTTATAACCCCAGGTAAGACTTTATAGGTTCAGTCTCCCTTCGGCACTATATCCTTTCTCAATATTTCTTAGGGATCCTACCCTCAATAATGATACTAATATATAATGCAACCTCTATCTAATCGATTTAATTGTATACTAATTATAGTATAATAAAAATTATTTGTAAAGAGAAAAAATGACAAAGATTAGAAAGGAGCTATTTTATTATTTTTTGGTATAAAGCTTTTTTATATTTTAACTTACAAAAGTAAAAAAAGAAATTGTTTGAAAGGAAAAAAAAATTAGATTATACTATGTAGAGAAAGGAAGTGTTTATGAAGTATTTTATTACTATATTATTGTTAACTTTTGGTCTTATGGCTCAAGAAAGAGAAAAATATATTTTTGAAGAAAATTTGAATTATTTAACTGGAGATGAGATACGTTTTGCTTTGGTATTAAACATTGATCCTGCTTTAGGTATTTTGGGAGAATTTGGAGCGAGTAGAAATATGGTTTATGGTTATCCTTATGATGCTTTGGTATTTAGAGTTGGGGGTATATACATAAATGAAGGCATTGGTGAATTAGAAAGGTCTTTGGTTAATCATAGTAACTTTGGCGTAGGATACATAAGATATTTTGGACAAGTAAATAAAGAAGAGATAAAAGAATATGGAATGAAGTTGTACGAAGAAACAAATGGAGATTTGACTTTGGATGAATTTAATTATCTGCTTTTTAAGAATAATAAAAAATTAAGAAGAAAAATATATCCTTTTGTGTCTTTTGGAATAGATTATTACAAAGAATATCCAACAATAAAAGTGAAAAAAGTACAACCTAATATAGGATTAGGATTAGAATACTTTTGGGGTGATACTTATGAGCCAAATAAGTATAATAGAAGTGTAAAAGTAGAATTTGGATATCCTTATTTAATAAGAGCTGGAATAGGATTTTATTATTAGCCACTAAATAAATTAGTGGCTAATTTTTTATGATTTTTTCTTGACAATAAATAAAAAAAAGAGTATATTAAATATAGATTAGCACTCCAACAAACTGAGTGCTAACAAAAAGGTGATGAGAATGAGTTTAACAGAAAGAGAAAAACAGATATTAGGAGCAATAATTGATAACTATCTCCATTCGGGAGATACAATTGGTTCTAGAACCCTTGTAAAGAGGTATTCTCTAGACATTTCTTCTGCGACAGTGAGAAATGCTATGGCTGATTTGGAAGAGATGGGGTATATAGCAAAAACCCATACGTCTTCAGGTAGAGTACCTACTGATATTGGCTATAGGTTTTACTTGGACGAACTTATTAAAATAAGGGAAATAAGTAAGAAAGAAAGAGAAAAAATAGAACTTGCTTATGAAAGAAAAATGACGGAGCTTGAGGGTATATTAGATCACACTTCGAGGCTTTTGTCGAAACTGACTTCGTATGCAGGAATAGTTGTGGAACCAAATCAAAAAGAAGAAAAAGTAAAAAAAGTACAACTTATACACATTAATAATTACTCTTTAATGTGTGTAACGGTCCTTGAAAACTCTAATGTAAAAACTAGAAAAATGCACCTTGATATTGCACTATCAGAAGAAGATATACATACTTTGCAAAAAGAAATAAATAATCTTATTAAAGAATCGAAAAATTCATATTCAACTCTTGAAGTAGAGCAAATGCTTAAAAAAGGTCTTGAAAAGAAACTGCATAAATTTATAGAAGATGAAGAATATGACGATGATGAAGGTGGATTATTTATAAGAGGAACAGAAAATATATTAGCTACTCTTGAAAATAGACCTGGGGAATTGGTTAATGCTTTAAAAGTCTTTGATAAACATAAAGATTTAAAAATGATTTTTGAGAATTTTGTAATGCAAGGTGACTATGAAGAGGGTAAAGTTCATGTGATATTTGGAGATGAACTTAGTGTACCTGCCCTTGAAGAATTTAGTTTTGTGTTTTCAGTATATAATGTAGGAGGAGCACCAGGAATACTAGGTGTTTTGGGACCTAAACGTATGGAATACTCAAAAACTGTTAGCCTAATAAAACATATAACAAATGAAGTTAATAGACTAATAAATAATTTTAATACAACAAGGGAGAATAAGTAATGGAAGATAAGAATAAGGAAGTTTTAGAAGAAGAAATTCTTGATGGAGAAAAAGTAGAAGAACTAGAAATGGAAGACAAGGAAGTAGTTGAAGCTACTGAAATGGAGATTCTACAAGAACAAAATGGTAGGTTAGAAGCTGAACTTAATGATTGGAAGGGAGCATATCAAAGAAAAAATGCCGAATTCCAAAACTTTACTAAAAGAAAAGATAAAGAGTTAGAAGATTTGAGAAAATTTGCAGCTGAAAAAGTTATTTTAAAAGTACTTGAAGCAATAGATAACCTTGAAAGAGGAATATCAGCTTCTACTGAAACTAAAGATTTTGAATCATTAGTTAAAGGAGTAGAAATGACTCTTTCACAAATGCATAATATTATGAACTCAGAAGGTGTAGAAGCCATTGAATCAGAAGGTAAAGAATTTGATCCATATTTACATCAAGCAATAATGACAGAAGCAGTAGAAGATATAGAAGATAATCATGTTATCCTAGAAGTGCAAAAAGGATATAAAATGCATGGTAAAGTAATAAGACCATCAATGGTTAAAGTTTGTAAAAAATAGGAGGAAACTATGTCTCAAAAAATTGTAGTAGTCGCAAAAGTTTATCCAAAAAAAGAAGAATATAAAGAAGTGAAAAATCAAATAATAGGAAATATTGAAAAGGCAAAAAAAGAAATTGGAAATATTTATTATGAATTATTTGTAGATCATGATAATGAGCATGAACTTGCTGTTATTGAAAAATGGGAAACTTATGAAGATTATCTGAGGCATAAAAAATCTGAGTTTCTAAGACAATTTGAAGAATTTGTTGAAGGGAAATTAGATAAACCAACTAAAGTAGAAGTATTTAATCATATTAAAAGTTAAAAATTTAAATTTAAAGAGAATATAGAGGAGGTATAAAAGATGGGTAAAATCATCGGAATCGATTTAGGAACAACTAACTCATGTGTATCAGTTATGGAAGGTGGACAAGCAACTATTATAACAAATGCTGAAGGAGCAAGAACTACTCCATCAGTGGTAAATATAAAAGATAATGGAGAAATAATTGTTGGGGAAATTGCTAAAAGACAAGCAATAACTAATCCAGATTCAACTATTAGTTCAATAAAAACTCATATGGGATCAGACTATAAAGCTAATATTCATGGAAAAGCTTATAGACCACAAGAGATTTCAGCTATGACTCTTAAAAAACTTAAGAAAGATGCTGAAGAATACTTGGGAGAAGCAGTAACTGAAGCAGTAATTACTGTACCAGCTTACTTTACAGATGCT
>CAZHXU010000123.1:0-9467 GCA_964536535.1 uncultured Fusobacteriaceae bacterium | reverse complement strand
CTGTTAACATATCCATATTTATTTACCTCCTAATTTTTTATCTTAATTAAATGTATTCAGGTTCACTATCTCCTAACGATCCCTGAATGTAAACCATTGTTAACATAGTAAATACGAAACTCTGTACTAACCCACTAAACAGGTCAAAGTACAAACTTAATCCTGCTGGAACTACTGCCGGTAATGCTTTGTATAATAGTCCCATTATAACCATACCTGCAAACATATTTCCGAATAATCTCATTGATATATTTGTTGGTTTGGCAAATTCACCAACTATATTTATTGGTAACATAACTGGTGTTGGCTCCATCAATCCCTTTATATAGCCCACTGGACCACCAGTTTTCAAAGCTGCTGCTAAGAATGCAAATGTTGTTATAAGAGCTAAACCTAATGTAGTATTTATATCTGCTGTAGGTGCTCTAAATAAAGGAGTAATTGTTAAAACTCCGCCTTCCATTGCAAATCCTGGTATAGGGAAGAATGTTATAATATTTGCAATAAATATAAAACTCATTAAAGTTCCTATATATCCCAAATATTTCTTTTTCCATTTTCCTAAAGTTTGTTCTACAATACTTTCTAAACCAGTATAGATACTCTCTAAAACTATTTGAAATCTACTTGGCACTATCTTTAAGTCTTTCATACCAAAATGAAAAACAAGATAAAATAATAACATTATAAACCATGTAGTCGCTACAGTTATCGTAACTGGCCATCCATAACTTCCCTCTGCTGATTGAATAGCTAAAGGAAAACTATCTGGAACAGGTATATAAAAAAGTATTTTAGGTCCTTCTACCAATGGTGGCGTCACAAATTCTAAAGGTCCCAATCTCAATTTTTCTACCCCCTTTCCTTAGTTTTTAATATTGCTCTTTATATTTTTCAAATGAATTGAAAACATCCTCAGTAAAATATTAAATTTTACTATCAGTAGTCCTAAAGCACCAGCTACAAACCACTGAAAATCAATATATACCATTAGAAATAAAAAAACTCCATATAATATATATCTCTTACTATATCCAATAATAGTTTTTTGCATAGGCTTCTCTCTAGAATAAACTACAAATTCAGCATCTTTATAAAGCAGATAAAGTGCTAATGCTGAAATCAATCCTCCTAAAACCATTCCTATAAATATTGCTTTTTCCCATATTATTAATCCATATATAAAAACAACTAAAATAGTGATAAATATATTTTTAAATAAGCTTTTTAAATCATTATTCATTTATACTCCAATTAATATCTATTTCTCCCATAAGCAAAGTATAACATTGCTAACAGCTAATTTCAAGTTTTTTCAAAGTTATTATGTTTAAATTCCGTTATAATTTTGTTAAAAGTTCACCTACTCTAATTTAAAATTAAAATTAATTAATTTTTTTTCACATTATATCTCTTTTTTTGTTTTAAATCAAACAATTTTCCTTTATTTTTTCATAATAAGTTTATAACAATTATAAAAAGCACTGAAAATACCTATTAAAAGTAACAAAAAAAAGAGTATTGTATTCATTCCGAACCACTTTTCATACAGTTTGTAAATAAAAATAAAAACTAAAATGTTCCCTATAAAAACAAAACCTAAATGACCTAATAATGAAAAATAATAAAAAAAATCATTATTTAACTTCATCATAACCCTTTCTAAAAACGTATACACTTCTAGCTCCTGCTATTTGATCATTCTCTTCTACTCTATGCAAAGAAAAATTATTTTTCTTTGCCGCTTCTACTATTTCCTCCCTAGTGAATATCATCTTCTCATGATGCTCATCTATTCTTTCATACATGTTTCCTTCTGTTCTAACAAAAAAGCTAGTAGTTATGTTATCAAGTTGAGTTTCTTCATCATAATAATGTTCCCATAAAATAGTCATATCTTCCCTATCGTCAGCGAATATACCATCAACAAACATCTCTTCTAACATTTCTCTACTTACTACATCAAATAAAAATACTCCTTTATCATTAAGTATTTTATTAACATTCCCAAATACTTTTGATAATTCTTCAGTTGATTTCAAATGATTAATTGTATCAAAAATACTTATTACCGAATCATACTTTTCTTCACTTTCTATTTCAATCATATTTTTTTCTTCAAAATTTATATCATATTCATAAAGTTCAGCTTTTCTTCTTGCATGAATTAACATAGTTTCAGAAATATCTGTTCCCAAAACTTTATAACCATCTCTATATAATCTTAGTGTTACTTCCCCTGTTCCGCAACCAAGTTCAAGTACACTTTCAACATCAAATTCATCTAAATATCTCTCAATAAGCTCTATCCACAATTCATAATCTACATACGACATCATATTATCATATACTTTAGAAAATTCATTATACATAAAAAACCTCCTATGTATTTTTCGACTTTTTTTTGACTTTCCTTTATTTAATAATAATTTTAAAGAGGTCATAATGACCTCTTTTTAACTCAATTCATTTTTTACAATTTCAGCAATTTCTTCTGCTACTCTATTAACCATTTCTTCTTCTTTACCCTCAGTCATAACTCTAACTATAGGTTCTGTTCCACTTGTTCTAACAAGAACTCTTCCAAGTCCACTCATCTCTTCTTCTTTTTGTTCTATAAAGTTTGTTATTACATTATTCATAGACCATTTATTCTTTTTGCTATTGTCTACTTTTACATTTATAAGCCTTTGTGGCCAATCGTTTATATCTTCTACTAACTCAGCCAGTGATTTACCCTCATCTCTAATAGCTTGTACCAAATGTAATGATGTCAAAACACCATCTCCAGTAGTATTATAATCAAGCATTAATATATGACCTGATTGTTCTCCACCTAAATTAAGCCCGTGACTTTTCATCTTCTCAAGAACATATCTATCTCCAACATTTGCTCTTATAAGATCTATTCCTACTTCACCTAAATGACTTTCAAATCCCATATTACTCATCACTGTAGTTACTACTTTATTGTCATTAAGTTTTCCTTCTTTTTTCATTCTTTTAGCAAGTATTGCTATTATTTTATCTCCGTCGATTATATTTCCTTTGCCGTCAACAGCAATTAATCTGTCAGCATCTCCATCATAAGCAAGACCCATATCAGCTTCATAACCTACAACTACTTTAGAAAGAATGTCTGGATATGTTGATCCACATTTTACATTTATATTAGTTCCATTTGGTACATCATTTACAACTACTAATTCAGCTCCTAATTTACTAAAAACACCTTTTGCTATTCTATAAGCAGCTCCATTCGCAACATCAAGGATTATTTTCATACCTGAAAAATCACCTTCAATAGTGCTTAATAAGTAGTCTCTGTATAAATAATAATCATTTTCAGAGTATCTAAACTTACCAACTTTATCTCCTGCTACAGTATTTTTAGTTATCTCTTCCATATTATCCATTAAAGCTTCTAATTCAAGTTCTACGCTATCAGGAAGTTTATACCCGTTTGGTCCAAATATCTTTATACCATTATCTTTTGCTGGATTATGACTTGCTGAAATCATTATTCCTGCATCAGCACTCTTTTTTCTCGTTAAATAAGCTACTCCTGGAGTTGGTAATACTCCAATAAATTCAATATCTACTCCCAAAGCAGTTAATCCTGCAAAAAGAGCTGATCTTAACATATAACCTGATATTCTTGTGTCTGTCCCTAATATTACTTTAATTCTCTTTTTATCTGGATTTTTCTTTTTTAAATAATGACCAAGAGCATAACCTAATCTCAAAGTTAAATCAACTGTCAACTCTTTATTTGCTTCTCCCCTTATTCCATCTGTACCAAAGTATTTTCTTGCCATTTTTGATTCCTCCAAATTTTTCTTTTTTCTCTATATATTTATAAGCTATAAAACCTATAAGACCACCTGATATAGCACCCATTATTACAAATATTAATACAAATAGCACTACTGATTTCGAATAAATATCAACATCTCTAAATAATAAAAAATAAACTACTACTAATTGCATAATATTATGGACTACGCCAGAACACAGACTTATAGCTATTGTTGAAAAATATTTTTTATATGAAAATAATATGTACATTACAAATATACTTATGCTTCCAGATAACAAACTTATTACAAAAGAAGGTGTTAAAAGAGTTCCTAACATTATTCCCTGAACTAATACTCTCAAGAAAAATACTTCTACCCCCATCCTCCTATCATATATAATAAATGCTATCAAAGTGCTTAAGTTCGCCAAACCAAGTTTCATCCACGGAAAAGGTTTGGGTATTAAAGATTCAAATAAAGATAGATAAAGAGCCATTAATACCAAAGTTATAAGATGCGCTTTTCTCTTCTTTTCAATATTATTAATCATAAAATTTTCTCCAACTAAATTTTCAAATAAAAATTATTCTTCATTTATACAAATTTAAGAATGAGGCTGAATACTCAGCCTCAAATATTATACATGTAATTCTGCTTCTATTCCTAATAGATTTTTATATTTTTCTACAATAGGTTTAATTTCAGCATCGATAAAATCAACAGTTTGTTCACTAGAGAATCCTACAAAGTTTTTAGGATCTATTATTTCCATAAGTCTATTTTTATCTATATTAAAGTATTCATCTTCAAGGATTCTTTCAATAAGGTCATTTTCTTTACCTTCTACTTTTACTTGTTTCCCTGCTTCCATAGAATGAATTCTTATTCTTTCATGTAATTCTTGTCTATCTCCACCATTTTTTACACCTTCCATTATGATGTACTCAGTTGCCATAAATGGTAATTCAGACATTATTCTTTTTTCTATCATTTTAGGGTATACTACCATACCTTCAAGTATATTTTGCCAAATAAGTAACATAGAATCTACAGCTAAGAAAGCTTGTGGTACAGCTAATCTTTTATTAGCAGAATCATCCAAAGTTCTTTCGAACCATTGTGTACTTGCTACCATTGCTGGACTTGTAGAAAGAGATATTACATATTTTGCAAGTGAAGATATTCTTTCACTTCTCATAGGATTTCTCTTATAAGCCATTGCAGATGATCCAATTTGATTTTTTTCAAATGGTTCTTCTATTTCTTTCAAGTTTTGTAATAATCTTAAATCATTTGTAAATTTATGAGCTGACTGAGCTATATCTGATAATAAGTTTAATACTTGTGCATCAACTTTTCTATCATATGTTTGACCAGTAACCATAAATCTCTTATCAAATCCAAGCTTTTCTGCAACCATTTCATCTAATTTTTTTACTTTAGAAAAATCATGATTAAATAATTCAGCGTAACTAGCTTGAGTTCCTGTAGTTCCTTTTACTCCTCTAAATCTAAGTGTATCTATTTTAAATTCTAATTCTTCAAAATCTAAAACAAGACTTTGTAGCCATAAAGTTGCTCTTTTCCCTACTGTTGTTAATTGTGCAGGTTGAAAATGAGTAAATCCTAATGTTGGCATATCTTTATATTCTAAAGAAAATTTAGCCAATGAATTTATTACATTTACTAATTTTTTCTTTAATATTTCTAATCCATCTTTTATTTGAATAAGATCTGTATTATCACCAACAAAAGCACTAGTTGCTCCCAAATGAATAATTGGTTTTGCACTTGTTGCTTGTTCTCCAAAAGCAAATACATGAGCCATTACATCATGTCTTACTTCTTTTTCCCTTTGTTTAGCTACATCATAGTTAATATCATCTGCGTATTTTTTCATTTCTTCAATTTGTTCATCTGTGATATTAAGACCTAATTCTTTTTCGCATTCAGCAAGTGCTATCCATAATTTTCTCCAAGTTCCAAATTTTTTATCTGGTGAAAAATTAAATAACATCTCCTTTGAACCATATCTTTCTACTAACGGGTTTACATAAACATTTGTTTGCAACCTAATCTCCTCCTAATATTTTTTAATATTTTTACTCATGTGAGTTAATTGATTATTTTGGTTTCTGAAACAATAGATAAAATGTTGTTCCTTTATCAACTTCAGATTTAAACCATATTTTCCCATTATTTAGTTCGATAAGTTTTTTCGCTAGAGGAAGACCTAGTCCAGTTCCCTTTTCTTTTATTCCCCTTACGCGTTCATACTCCATAAAAACTTTTTCTCTGTTTTCTTCTGGTATTCCAACCCCATTATCTTCAATCTTCAAAATAAGTTCTTTCGAGTTTTCCTCTTTGGTAATTATTATTTTACCATTTTCTTTATTATATTTAATACTATTACTTATTACATTGTTTATAATTTGATAAAGCATCGATGAATCACAATATACTTCATCTTTATTCCCCAAATCATCTATACATTTAATATTTTTTATATCAATTAAAGTTTCATTATTCAAAATAATCTCTTTAATCAAAGCTGATAAATCTGTTTTTTCAAGATATATTTCCAGTTTACCTGCATTTAATTTATTCAAATCTAACAAGTTATTTACAAGTTCTTTAAGCCTTATAGAGTTACTAAAGACTTTTTTTATCATACTACTTGTATCTTCATCTAATCTATGATTATTAATAAGTATATTCTCTAAAAATCCAATTATAGCTGTAATTGGAGTCCTTATTTCATGAGAAACAATAGACATTGCCATATCTTTTTTCTTATTTTTTTCTTCTAAATCTTCTTTTATCTCTTTATATCGTTCTACTTCCAAAATTAGATTTGTTACTTCTGTTACAACTCCATAATAAAAAGCTCTCTCTCCAAATTCTACTCTTTTTATGTCTTCTTTCAGATATATTATTTCTCCATTTTTTTTCTTATATTTACCTGTAATAGACATAGAGTCGTGACTTTCATGTAACAAGTTTTCAAATTTTTTATCTTGAGATATTTTTTTTGTAAACCATTTATCTTCATAAAATTCTTCTGGTTTATATCCCATAAGTTTTTCTATTCCTTTACTTACATAACTATAACCTACACCTTCTTCATAGATGTATATTACATTTTCAAGTTTATCATTAAGATCAAAAAACTTTTCTCCAAAATCAGCTTCATCTCTAAATTCTAATATATATTCTTCTTCTACTGCTCCTTTCACCTTATAGATGTCGACTATCTTTCTATGTTCTTTTCCCTGAGCAGTTTTTATATTTACTTTTTTCTCTCCTTCTTCGAGAGTTTTTTCAAAATTATATCCTCCAAGCTCTTTAGCTGAAATAAAATTAAATAAATTTTGATTTCTTATTTCACCAACTTGGTTTAAGCCAAATAAATTCAAACTTGCTTTATTAGCTTTTTTTATAGTATATCCTTGTAAAAGTAATATAGGTCTATTATTAAGTGCTAACAATTTATTAGCTTTTTTCTCTTTGATATACGTAGTCCTATAAAAATCTCTATTTATAAGGTCACTAAAGAACTTTATAAGCCTAATCAAACTAGCCAAAAATAAAAATAAAGCTCCTACATAAAGAGAGATTCTAGAACTCTCTAAATATAGATAAAATATCACTTCACTCATTATACTATATTCTAAAACTTCTGTTAAGACTATCTTCATTCTTTTATGGCTTACCAGTAAATACATCAAGTATAACTGAACAAAAATTATAAGTGGAATATGTTTTATATGACTTCCCTGTATATAATTAAATGAAATATAGACATTAACAATTAAAAACATTGAAAATAAAAAATAAAACAATTTATTCTTTTTTTCATCTTTTACCAAATATAATGCAAAAGTATACAGAATTATCTCTACATACTTTAATTCATAAAAATAAATGGAATCAAAAGTGCTAAAAGTTAAATTCCTGACTAAAATATAAAATACAACTACAGACATTAAAAAACTGACGGAAAAAAAATAGAAATATTCTATATGCTTAAGCATTATTCCACTTTTATATGACTGAAGTGTTATATTTGATAACAAAATAAGTGCTAAAAGTAAAAATGTAACTGTTGTTGGGTATACTACTTGGCTTTGTAATCCTATTTTTTCAATCACAAAAAATACCATTAATAATATAGTAGTTATTGTATATATACCCTTCCTCATTTAAATCACCCTTTTTAATAAATATATTAGCGCATCTTCTTTTGTATCCTGATAATAAGCTTTTCTTTTACCTATTTTTGTAAAACCACTCTTTTCGTACAAATTTATAGCTTTTATATTATTAATTCTAACTTCCAAATATATATCTTTATGAAGACTTTCTTTTATTTCTTCTACCAACTTACTTCCTATATTCATATTTCTTTTTCTAGGCTCTACTGCTATTTTCAATACTTCATACACATCAACCATATCAAGTAACATCGCAAAAGCCACAATTTCTTCATTTTCATACCAAAGAAAAAGTATAGAATTTTCCCTTTCAAAAAGAGCTCTATACACTTCTTTATCCCAAGGGCTAGAAAAAGATTTTTTTTCTATATCTTCAATTCTTTCCAAAATCTCTTCATTTATATTATTTACTATCATCTAAGCCTCCCAAAAGAGCTAAGAGGCCAAAATTTCATAAAAGGTTTTCCTTTTATTCTTTCTTTCGCTACAAATCCCCAAACTCTCGAGTCTAAACTACCTTCTGTATTGTCTCCTAATACAAAATAATAATCTTGTTTCAGCTCCAATTTGACTGTTTTCCCTTCTAACAAAGGTTCATAAATTTCTCTATAATGAATCAAATCTAATATTTTCCCTGTTTCTTTTCCGTTTAAATAAAATTTAATATTGGGAATAAGACTCAAATCCAAATTATTTTTTTCTATTTCTTTTTGTAAAAGTTCTACATTTACTTTTTTTCCAAAATATTCTTCTATATTTTTTATACCTGTTTTTATCTCTACTATGTCCCCTTTTGCAGGAACTACAATTTCATCCAAAGTATCTTCAAAAGAAATATAAGGTCTTTTTTTATACTCTTCATTATTAATATAAAGTTTTTGATTATTAAAACTAATTTTGTCTCCAGGCAATCCTAATAATCTTTTAGTGAACAAAACTTCATTTTTTATAGGCTCTTCAAAAACTACTATATCTTCTCTTTTAGGTTCAGTAAATTTATAAATAAACATATTTCCAAAAATTCTATCTTTAGGTTTAATTGTTGGATACATTGATTCTGTTGGAACCAAAAAATTCCCCAAATAAAATTTTTGAATGAAAATAACTAAAATAATCGAAATCAAAAGACCTTCTAAAAAATCTAGGTATTTTTTGAGTTTATTTACTTTTTTTTCTTCAAATTTCAAAATTAATATAGATTTCCAATCTACAATTTTATCATTTATCAGTAAAAACACAATTAAAAATGTTATTACTATGTATATAATTGAATTAACTATTATCTCTCTCATTCTAACCTCACAAAGTTTTTTAACCATTTAATTATATAATAAAAAAGGGGAATTTGCTAATTTTTTTTATTCTTGCTAACATAACTTCTAATCATTTTAGATACTTCAAACTAAATAAATAATTTATTATAAAAATACTTTCATAAAAAAAAGACTAGCTA
>CAZHXU010000122.1:8485-9550 GCA_964536535.1 uncultured Fusobacteriaceae bacterium | reverse complement strand
ATGAAATAGGTAAGGGGGAAAGATGGCAATATACTTTTATGATAATTTTTATGATATAAAATGGGAAGATGTAAAGGATAAGGTAGAAGGGAATCCAGATAGTATAGATTTTTTGATTTACAATTTGGAAAATGGATGGGATGTAAATAAGTTATATAATGGAAAAAATCAACTGCATGAAGCAGCTAGAATGATGGAGTTTAGAAGGGCGAAAGTATTACTTCATTATGGAATAGACAATAAAGCTATATATGATGGGGATAGCATAATGGATATAGTTATAGAAAAATACATGATGCCAACATCACAAGGTAGAAGTTTGCAGTATGTGTTAAAAGAAAGTATAGAAGATGGTTATGAAAATGCTGAAGTAACATATTATTGTTACATAAAAAATAAAGATGTAGTAAAAAAACATCCTAAAAGGTCTACATACAAGAACTTTAAAGTGTTAGCAGAAGAGAGGAGTTTGTTAGAGTATCCATCATATGATTTTGAAGTAAATTATAAAAAGTTAGAGAGTGTGAAAGAAACTGTTAATAATATAAGGAGTTTTATTGAAGAAAAGTTGGAAGATTTGATTACTTTAGATCAGAATAAAAAAAGGTTCAATTTCAACGTGATAAATGAAGATAAACATAAAAAATATGAATTTTTATTGGACGCTATAGAACTTGGAGCAGTAGAAGAGGTAAAATTATTAATTAAAACTTTGACCCAAAAAAACTTGGTTATCTATGATAGACCATATAATGTTTTTGCTCTTAATGCCGGAATTAAGTTAGCAGGCTTAGATAAAGAAGGATTTGAAATATTAGCTGACTATATTTGTACTTTTGATAAGAGTATAGTAGGAATTCTGTTTTCTAAAAATGATTTGGTAAAAGAGATTATAAAAAACAACTTAAATAAAGAAGGAATAGAACTTTTAGTTAAACTTTGGAGAAGGGTAAATATGATTGATATCTACTATGTATTAGGGGATATTATTGGAAAAAAAGGAGAACTTTATGATGTTTTTAGTTCTAAAGTGATTGAAAGTTTTGGAGAACATGGACAAAGTAT
>CAZHXU010000122.1:0-8385 GCA_964536535.1 uncultured Fusobacteriaceae bacterium | reverse complement strand
TTGGTAATTAGAAAAAGATAGATAGAGTAAAAATAGGAAGTTTTTTGAAATACTAGGAACAAAATAAAGATAAAACACAGAAGTAAAGGGGATGAAGATGAAAAAAGTAATAATTTTATTTATGTTGATAAATTTGGCAATACTTTCTAATAGCAAAAAGATAATAGAGGGTATAAAAAATGGAAGAGTAGAAATAATAAAAGAGGCAGTAGAAGATGGAGAAGAATATAATTTTGATTATGAAGGAGAAGACATAATCTTTTATGGAATAAAAATAGGTAACTTGGAAGTTTTAGAGTATTTAGTAGATTTAAAGGGGTTAAACTTTGTAGATAAAGAGGGGTTTACACTGCTCCATTATGCTATCAAAGAGAAACAATATGAGTTTATTAAATATTTATTGGAAAATGGTGCTAGTGTAGATAAGAAAAATAAAATGGGAGTAACTCCATTGATGGTGGCGGGATATTTGGGAGAAGTAGAAGTAATGAAGTTACTATTTGAATACGGAGCAAAAGTAGAAGAAAATGATAGTTACTTTAACGATGCTTTTTACTGGGCCTTGATGAGTCCAAACTTATCAAAAGAGATTTTGGAAGTATTGATTGATAATGGAGCAAAAGTAGATAGAGCTTATCTTGGAGAGAGTACACCAAAAATTCTTTTGTCGAGAGATAGATTTGACTTGTTAGAGTATTTGGTAAAAAATCATAACTTGGACATAGTAGACAAAAAAAGAGAAGGTTTAAGTACAGTTGCTTGGTTATATAATAATAAAGAACTGAGAAGATATATTGATCCAATGAAAGAATTAGGTGCAAAAGAAATGAGTTTTGGAGAAGAAAGTCATTTGATATATAAAGCTATGAGAAGAGATGACCTTGAGTTAATCGAATTTATGATAAGTAGAGGTTTTGATTTGAATAAAAGAGATGCAAAAGGAAATACTGTTTTGATTGCTATAGTTAATCTTAGTTCAGATGAGTTTTTTGAAGGGGTAATCAAACTGGGAGCAGAAGTAAATGTAAAAGTAGATGGGGAAGAAACATTAATTGAATATGTAAGGAAAAAAGGTTATGGTGAAAAAGAAAAAATCCTTATGGAGTATATTGAAAAAGATAATAATTAAAAGAGTAAAATTTTGAAAGTCAAATTGCAAAATCTATACAAAAATAGTAACATATATTGAGGTGATAAAATGTATTTTGATGAATTAAAAGAAATTTATGATGATATAAAGGGAGATATTGAAGCTAGGTTAGATTATTTTAGAAATGTTTGGAATAATGGAGATAACAAAAGTATACATATGGAACTATCATTTTGTATATTAACTCCACAGTCAAAAGCATTAAATGCTTGGGCAGCAATAGAAAAACTTGATGAAAATAAGTTGCTTTGGAGTGGAGAAAAGGAAGAGATATCTGAACACTTAAATACAGTAAGGTTTAAAAATAATAAAGCTGATAACTTAGTTAGGCTCCGTAATCAGATGACAAATGATAAAGGAGAGATCATTACTAAGGACTTTTTTGAAGGTATAAAAAAAGTAGAAGATAAAAGAGAATGGATAGTAAAAAACATAAGAGGTATGAGTTTTAAAGAAGCTAGTCATTTTTTAAGAAATGTTGGTTTTGGTGATGACCTTGCTATATTAGATAGGCATATACTAAGAAATATGGAAAAATTAGGAGTTATTAAAGAGATTCCTAAAACAATTACTCCAAAAAAATATAAAGAGATGGAAGTAAAACTTCGTAAATATACAAAAAAAGTGGGGATACCAATGGATCATATGGATCTTTTACTTTGGTATAAAGAAGCTGGAGAGATATTTAAATAGACTAGGAAGTAAGAGGGTAGAAGAGCCCTCTTTTTTTAGACTATATAATTAAATTTATTTTTTGTAAGAGGAAAAAAGTATTATGTTCCAAAAGTAAAAAATGCTTGTTTATGGTTCGTTAGAGGGGATGTAAATAATTGTCAAACAGTAATTAATATGTTATAATTATGAGTACTAATTATTGTAAAATCTACTATGGAGGAAGAAATATGTCAAAAAAAGCAACTATTATAACTTATGGTTGTCAAATGAATGTAAATGAAAGTGCAAAAATTAAAAATTTGCTTGAAAATATGGGTTATGAAGTTATTGATAACATACATGAATCAGATGCTGTTTTCTTAAATACTTGTACAGTTAGAGAAGGTGCAGCTACGCAAATATATGGGAAATTGGGAGAATTAAAGAGTATAAAAGATAAAAAAGAAGATGGAATGATTATTGGAGTAACTGGTTGTTTTGCTCAAGAACAAGGTGAAGAACTGGCGAAAAAATTTAAACAAATAGATATAGTTATGGGAAATCAAAATATTGGGAAGATTCCTCAAGCAATTGAACAAATTGAAACAGGAGATTTTAAACACGTAATCTTTACAGGTAATGAAGATGAATTACCACCAAGAATAGATGCAGATTTTGGTACAAAACATGTTGCATCAATTCCAATAACATATGGTTGTAATAACTTTTGTACTTACTGTATAGTTCCTTATGTAAGAGGTAGAGAAAGATCTGTACCACTTGAGCAAATCATAGACGAAGTAAAAGTTTATGTTGAAAAGGGATATAAAGAGATATTATTATTAGGTCAAAATGTTAACTCATATGGAAATGATTTTGAAAATGGAGATAATTTTGCAAAATTACTTGAGAGTTTGGCTCTTTTAGAAGGAGATTTTTTAATCAGATTTATTTCTCCACATCCAAGAGACTTTACTGATGAAGTAATAGATGTTATAGCTAAATATGAAAAAATAGCTAAATCACTTCATTTACCACTTCAAGCAGGATCTAGTAGGATATTAGAACTGATGAATAGAGGGTATACAAAAGAAGAGTATATATCTCTTGCTACTAAGATAAAAGAAAGAATAGAGGGGGTTGCTTTAACTGCCGATATTATAGTAGGATTTCCACAAGAGACAGAAGAAGATTTTGAAGATACTTTAGATGTTGTTAAAAAGATTAAGTTTGATAATTCATTTATGTTTATGTACTCAATAAGACAAGGGACAAAAGCTGCAGAAATGGATGGACAAATTGATGATGAAGTGAAAAAATCAAGATTACAAAGATTAATAAGTGTACAAAATGATGCTTCTAGAGAGATTAGCGAAAGTTATATTGGGAAAAGAGTAAGAGTATTTGTAGAAGGTGTAAGTAGAAAAAATGATGCTGTTATGAGCTCAAGAACTTCAACAAACAAGATTGTTTTGTTCGAAGGAGATAAGAGTTTGGAAGGGCAATTTGTAGAAGTAGAGATAGATAGAGCACAAACTTGGACTTTATATGGTAAATTAGTGTAACTTATTTTTTAGTAAGGGGGCTATATGAAGGAAGGAATAAGAGTTTATAACTTATATCCCAAATTACTTGGGCATATGTCAAATTGGAAAAAGTATATAAAAGAAGCAAAAGATATGGAATTTGATTGGATTTATATAAATCCAATCAATGCTCCAGGTTTTTCTGGGTCTGATTATGCAGTAAAAGACCATTATAAATATCATCCTATGTTTGTCACTGGGTGGCCAGTTGATTCTGGAGAATATTCTGATACTAAGTTAAAAGAAAACAAAATAAAAGGTGATGAATTATTAAAAGATATATGTAATTATGCTAAAAGTTTAGATATGAAAATAATGATGGATTTAGTAATTAATCATACAGCAATAGATAATCCACTTACTAGAGAAAAACCCCAATGGTTTCTTAGAGATGAAGATGGAAAGATAAAAAATCCAGGTGCAGATAACAATGGAAAATGGGTAGTTTGGGGAGATCTGGTTCAGATAGATAATGAAAATTCCGTAGATAGAGATAATTTATGGCTGTATTGGCTACTTATGATGCAAAAATATTGTAGCTTAGGCATAAGAGGTTTTAGATGTGATGCTGCTTATCATGTACCAAAAGAATTATGGGAATATCTGATAAAAAATATAAAAACTGAATATAAAGAAGTTGTTTTTTTAGGAGAAACATTAGGTTGCACTCCAAAAGAACTTCAAGTTGTAGCTGAATCAGGCTTTGATTTTGTTATGAATAGTTTTAAATGGTGGAATTATAAAGATGAATGGTTTTTAAAAGATTATATAGAATGGGCAGGTTTATACCCTTCTCTAACTTTTCCAGAAAATCACGACACAGCAAGGTTTGCAAAAGAAAACTTTGGAAGTAGTGAAAAAGCGATTAATACTTATCAATTACAAGCTTATTTCTGTTCGAGCATAGCCATAACTATAGGATTTGAATATGGTTTTGAAAAAAAAATAGATGTTGTAAAAACTAATCCAGATGATTTTGAAGAAAAAAGATATGATATTAGAGATAAAATTAAATATGTTAATCAATTGAAGAAAAAATATTCTATTCTTCACCAAGATAACATAATTGCTATATATAATTTTGATAATAATAACATATTTGCTTTTTTAAAAGAATCTCTTGATAAAACAGAAAAAATATTTGTAATAGCTAATTTGAGTGAAGAAAACTGGGAAAAAGTTTATATTAAAGATTTTTATTCATTATTAGAAAATGAAGAAATTTTAGATTTAAGTCTTTATCATAAAATGAATTTGATTCCTAGAGAATTTGAATATCATTTAAAGCCACTTGAAGTAAAACTCTTTTACGCTAGAAAATAATAATATGAGAGAATTTGGGAGGGAAATATGAAGAAAATACTAATTGTAGATGACGAAATAGATGTAGTAGAAGTTGTAACAGTACTCCTTGAACATGAAGGTTATGAAATGTTAAAAGCATATGACGGACAAGAAGCACTTGATATTATTGAGGAAGTTGTTCCAGATTTGGTTATCTTGGACATCATGATGCCCAAGATAGATGGAGTAGAAGTTTGTAGAAGAATGAGAGAAAATGAAAAAATGACAGATATCCCTATTGTTATGTTTTCGGCCAAATTAAGTGCCATAGATAAGAAAGAAAGTTTTGATGCGGGTGCAGATGGGTTCATAAGTAAACCTTTTAATGCAAGAGGGTTTATAGCAGGGATAAAAACATATTTAGAATTGGGGAGAATGTAAATGTTATACTTATTATTATTTGTAGTACTAGCTGGAATTATTATTAAAGCAGGAATGAAATTAGGAGATTATGGAGATGCAATTGGAGATTTGAAAGGTTTGGATAAATCGTTCATAGGTCTCGTTATGTTAGCATCTATAACGTCTTTACCAGAACTTATAACTAGTGTAAGTAGTACTTTGTTGGGAAATCCAGAGATGGCTGTTTCAAATGTTTTCGGAAGTAACTTGTTTAATGTTTTTATCATATTTATTTTAGATATTTTTGTGTTAAAAGGAATATCATATTCATCTAATGTACATATGAAAAATATAGTAACTGGGTTCTTTTCTTTTATAATAACTTTGGTATTTATATTAGGATATACATTCCCTAACTTCTACTTCCTCAACTTCCATGCCATATCGGTTCTTATGTTTATATTATACCTATTATCAATGAAGTTAATAGCAAACTATGAATCAACATATGAAATAACAACTGAATTTCAAGAAGAAAAAGAAGAAGTAGATATGACTTTTGAACAAGCAAAAAGAGGATTTATACTAAATTCGGCAATTGTAGTAGGAGTAGGAGTAGCTCTTAGTTATACAGCTGATAGAATAGCTGTAACACCAATTATGGGAGTAGAATTAGGTCAAAGTTTTGTCGGAGTAATACTACTTGCCCTTGCAACATCACTACCAGAATTAACTGTTTCTATTCAAAGCGTAAGGCTTGGAAGTTTTGATATGGCAGCTGGAAATATACTTGGAAGTAATTTGTTTAATCTATCTATTCTATTTATAACAGATTTATTCTATGTAAAAGGAAATTTATTTACTAGATTAAATGAATTTCACCTTATAACAGCAGTATTCTCATTGGTATTATTAAATATTTTTATTATTGGTATTTTATTCAATAAAAAGAAAAAACCATACGATTCATATCTTATTGGTTTAGTGTATGCAATATCTATGTATATTCTGTATATGAAAAGATAAATTATTGGGAGGAAAGTTTTGAAATTAAATCCAGAAAAAATTAGTCAACTGAAAGTCAAAGAATTAAAGGAAAAAGCAAAAGAATTAAATATTGAAAAAATTTCACTATTGAATAAAGAAGAACTTTGTTATAAAATAATAAGTGAGAGTGCTCTAATTGACGGAGACATTATCGGATATGGGACACTTGAAGTTTTGCCAGATGGTTACGGTTTTTTAAGAAATACTAGTCTTGAAAAGGATATATATGTATCAGCTTCTCAGATTAAAAAATTCTTACTGAGAACAGGAGATACTGTTCTTGGAGAGATAAGAACACCTACACCAGAGGAAAAGAACTATGCTTTAAAAATGTTGTTTTTAGCAAATGGAAAAAGTCTTGAATATACTCAAAAAAGAGTTTTGTTTGATGATTTAATACCATATTATCCTACAGAACATGTAATACAAGAAACAACTGATAAAGATAATATTGCGGGAAGAATGATTGATCTTATTGCTCCAATTGGTCTTGGACAAAGAGGTCTTATAGTAGCACCACCTAAAGCAGGAAAAACTATGCTTATTAGCCAAATAGCTAATAATATAATTCAAAATAATGACGATATTGAAGTGTGGATACTACTTATAGACGAAAGACCAGAAGAAGTAACAGACATAAAAGAAAGTGTACATGGAGCAAAAGTATTTGCTTCTACCTTTGATGAAGATCCCCGTAATCATGTAAAAGTCACAGAAGAAATACTTGAAAAAGCTAGAAGATTAGTTGAAGATGGTAAAGACGTATTTATCCTTATGGATAGTCTTACTAGACTTGCTAGAGCATATAATATAGTAATGCCAAGCAGTGGAAAATTAATCTCTGGTGGAATAGATCCAGTAGCTTTATATCAACCAAAAAAATTCTTTGGAAGTGCAAGAAACATAAAAGATGGAGGTTCATTAACTATAGTAGCTACAGCACTTGTAGATACAGGTAGTCGTATGGATGATGTTATCTACGAAGAATTTAAAGGAACAGGGAACATGGATTTACACCTTGATAGAGGATTAGCAGAGCTTCGTATCTATCCAGCTATAGATATTCAAAAATCTGGTACAAGAAAAGAAGAGTTATTAATTGAGAAAAAAACTCTTGATGCAATCTGGAGTATCAGAAGATATTTAGCTAGAAAAGATAAAGCAACTGCCTCAAAAGAGCTTATTGATACTATTAAGCAGTGTAAAACGAACAAAGAGTTGATTGAGCGTTATTTAAAGGGAGGAAATAATGTTTAATAAGATGAAACTCCGTATAGGCATAGTCCTTGGAGCCATGATACTTCTTATTGTTGGAGGAAGTTTATTTACGATAAAAAAACTTTCAAATAAAGAAGTATTAGCAACAGATAGTTTTGAAGATTTTGATGCTATCATTGCAGAAAGTGGTTTAGATGCAGGAGTAGAAATATTAGACGATAGTGATTTTCAGTCTTTTGAAAAAAACTATGATATTAGTCTAAGTAAAAGTCAAAAAATTGACGATGAAAATAGAATAGATTATTATGTTGTACAAAAGGGAGATTCTTTGTACAAAATAAGTAATAAAATTGGTGTAGATATCAATGTACTTATTGCTAATAACCCATCAGTAAAAGATGGTAAAATTAGAATAGGTCAAAAACTTAAAATACTTAATGGAAACAATATTGAGTATACAGTACAAAAAGGTGATACATTAATAAAAATAGCTAATAAGTTTAATATAAAACTTAGTGAAATAATTGATGACAATGAACTTGCTTCTACTCAGCTAAAAATTGGACAAAATTTGATAGTTAAAAATCCTGATTTATCATATGTAAATCAAGAGATTCAACGATTAAAAGGGTTCCAAATAACTAGATGGCCAGTAGCATGGGCAGGAGTAACAAGTCCATTTGGAAAAAGATTTCATCCAGTTTTAAAAAGAAATATCTATCATAATGGTGTTGATTTAAGAGCACAATATGTTAATTTATATGCACCAGCAGATGGTAGAATAAGTACAGCTGGTTGGATGAGTGGTTATGGTCAAATCATAATTATTAAACATAAAGATGGTTATGAAACAAGATCAGCTCATTTAAACAAAGTATATGTAAAATCAGGAGAGCAAGTAAAAGCTGGACAGCTTATTGGTCAAACTGGAAAAACGGGAAGAGTAACAGGTCCACATTTACACTTTGAAGTAAGAAAAAATGGAAAACCACTTGACCCAATTAAATTTAGATAAAAAATATTTATATATTAAAAGACCAATAT
>CAZHXU010000121.1:0-9559 GCA_964536535.1 uncultured Fusobacteriaceae bacterium | reverse complement strand
TTATTTCTTATAACAAGACTTGATTTTTTGGTTACTTTTGCATCAAGGCAAAAGTAACAAAATAAATTTTACTTAGATATAATAAGAATAAGAGGCTTAACCTCTTATCCCAAAATTATTCACCTAAGTTTTTAAGTTGATCTGCTTGATCAAATGTGATTAAAGCATCGATGATTTCATCTAAATCACCATCTAGTACTGCTTCTAATCTATGAATAGTTAGTTTAATTCTATGGTCTGTTACTCTTCCTTGTGGGAAGTTATATGTTCTTATTTTTTCAGATCTTGAACCAGTTCCAACTTGTAGTTTTCTTTGGCTATCATTTTCACTTCTTTGTTTTTCAAGTTCCATTTCATAAAGTTTTGAAAGAAGTACTTTCATTGCTTTATCTTTATTTTTAAGCTGTGATCTTTCATCTTGACATTGTACTACTGTTCCAGTAGGTAAATGTGTAATTCTTACTGCCGAATCAGTCATGTTTACGTGCTGACCTCCAGCTCCTCCAGCTCTATATGTATCGATTTTTAAGTCACCTTTGTTGATTTCTACTGCTTCTACATCTTCTACTTCCGGTAACACAGCAACTGTTATAGTTGATGTATGTACTCTACCTTGAGATTCTGTAGCTGGTACTCTTTGTACTCTATGTACTCCTGATTCGAACTTAAGTCTTGAATAAGCTCCTTGACCTTGGATAGCAAAAACTATTTCTTTTAGTCCACCAACACCAATTTCATTTCTTTCAATAACGTCTACTTTCCATTTTCTTCTTTCAGCATATCTAGTAAACATTCTGTAGATGTCAGCAGCAAATAAAGCAGCTTCATCTCCACCTGCTCCACCTCTTATCTCAACAATAACGTTTTTGTCATCATTAGGATCTTTTGGTAATAAAAGAATTTTTAATTCATCTTCTAAATCAGGTAATTTATCTTCAATATCTCTTATTTCTTCAAGCATCATATCTTTCATATCTTGATCTGATTCTTCTTTCAAATCTTCTTTAAGAGATAAAAATTCATCTTTCAAAGTTCTGTACTCTTTATACTTTTCAACAATATCGTTCATACTTGAAAGAGCTTTATTTAATTCCATAAGTTTTTTAGGGTTCCCTGCAATCTCTGGAGTCATTAGCTGTTCTGTAATCTCCTTGTGTTTAAGAACAACCTCATCTAATTTATCAAACATTAATTACTTTCCTCCTCTATTTCTATTCCATTAATTATTTCTTCATTTAATGATGCTTTTAGAGCAACTATACTTACTTCTAGTTGGTCCATATCTGGTTCTTGTGTAGTTATCTTTTGTAGTGCAAGACCTGGGCTAGCCAAAACTTTGAATATTGGATTATTCATATGTCTACTACTATATCTTTGAATTTCATAGGAAATTCCTGCAATAATCGGCATGAATCCTACTCTTATTACTACTTTTAATAATTGTTTATAAAGTAATGATTCTGGCTGTGGTATAAAACTATCTACTATCGAATATACAAATATACTACATAACATTACTATAAATAAAAAACTTGTTCCACATCTTGGATGCAGAGTTGTGTATTTTTTTGCATTTTCTGTACTCAAATCTTCTCTATTTTCAAAAGCATAAATAGATTTGTGCTCAGCACCATGATACTCAAATACTCTTTTTATATCTTTAGAAAAAGATATACTATATATATAAGTAATAAATATTCCTACTCTAATAATTCCTTCTAATACATTAGCATATGCTAAATTATCTTTAAAAACAAAACCTGCTATTAATGATGGTAAAACCATAAACAAACTTACACCTATCGTTAATGATATCCCTAGTGTAAGGATTAATTGCCATTTTGTCATTTCTTCTTCTTCTTCACCACTTTGATTTGCTGCAAATGTAAGTTCTTGTGTTCCTACAAACAAACTTTCAAGTAATATTACAACACCTCTTATAAATGGTATTTTTGAGAGAGCTTTTTGACTCTTTCCTATTTTTCTTTTTCTATATACTATATCCCCATTTGGCTTTCTTACTGCAGTTGCTAAACCTTGTGGACTTTTCATCATTACTCCTTCGATTACTGCCTGTCCACCTACTACAACACAAGTTTCTTTTTTCATACTTGCTCCTTTCACCTAGCTTACAATAAGCTATCCAAAATTATAGCATATATATGCTAAAATGGCAAGGTTTTCAAAGGAAAGGTGTATTAGTTCATATTTATATTTTCTTGTGCACTTTATACTTTTATGATATACTTAGTCTGAAAAATTTATACAAGTAGGGGGTAATATGCTAAAAATTTTTAACGACGTAGTTTATGGAATAGAAGAAAGCCTAATAGCTAGTGGTTATCCTATGCGTTCAGATATTATTGATGAGTTTACATACGACACTGATGGAAAAGCAATAATAAATGAAAAAGATATTAAAAGAGGATTTAAATTAGGTAACGTTCCTGGGAGCAGTGGACATGATAATTTTTTAAAGGGGATTATTGTACAATTTGATGTTACATACCCAAATTATTGGACACCACAATTTCAAAGATATTCATTTCATGACATAGTAAGTTCTACTTCAAAAATGCATAGACTTGCAAGTATGGATCTTAATGATACTTGTAATAAATATGTTGATAAAGTTGTAATCGACAACTTGAACAAATGGATTAGTGTTTATAACTCTATTCCAAAAGGAAGTGACAAAGTAGAAGTAGAAGGTAATGAGTATACAAAATACGAAATTTTTATGAAGATAATTTCAAATACTCCACTTGGTTTTGAACAAACTATGAGAGTTACTTCAAATTATCTACAATTAAAAACTATATATAAACAAAGAAGACATCATAAGTTAAAGGAAGATTGGGGAGCTTTTTGTGACTGGTGTGAAACTCTTCCACACTTTAAAGAATTTTGTCTAAAAGACAAAGGGGAATATTAATTTTAAAGGAGTAAAAATTGAAAAATAAAAATTTTAAGATTGATTTTATCGTCATTGGTCTTGCATTATTTGCAATGTTTTTTGGAGCAGGAAACTTAATCTTTCCTCCTTCTATTGGTCTTTCAGCTGGAAAAGATTGGTTTTCTAGTCTGTTAGGATTTTTTCTAACTGGAATAGGATTGCCTCTTCTAGGTATTATTGCTCTCAGTAGAGCAGGGGGCTTAAAGGAATTTTCAAATAGAGTTTCTGAAAAATTCTCTATTTTATATACTTCTTTATTAGTATTAGCTTTAGGGCCATTACTTGCTATACCAAGAACTGGAGCTACAACTTTTGAATTAGGTGTTAAGCCATTTTTTCCAAATATGAGTGTTTTTATAGTAGCTATAATTTATTTTTCAATAACATTATTTTTTACTATTAAACCATCAAAAATTATTGATAATATTGGAAAAATCCTTACTCCGCTTATACTTATACTTTTATCTATACTTATTGTAAAAGGAATTATTAGTGATACAAATACAATTTCTATTAGCCATATAGAAAATCCTTTTTCTTTTGGATTTATGGAAGGATATCAAACTATGGACGCTCTTGCTTCTGGTATTCTAGCTACTATAGTTTTGGGAGCAATTGTAAACAAAGGTTACACTCAAGATGAAGAAAAGAAAAAAGTTTTAACTTTTGCTAGTTTAGTTGCTGCTGCCGGTTTAGTTTTAGTCTATGGTGGTTTGTTATTTTTAGGAAGTAGATTTAGTCATACTTTACCTGTTAACATAGAAAAAACACTTTTAATTAGTACTCTTGCTTCTACTATTCTCGGTCCTAGTGGAAAAGTGATTCTTGGTTTATGTGTGAGTTTTGCTTGTTTGACAACTTCTATTGGTTTAACAGCTACTGTTGGTGATTATTTTAGTAAAATAACTAAATTTACTTATGAGCAAATTGTTATTTTTACTTGTGCTTTTTCTACTGTAGTAGCTACATTCGGAGTAGAGATGATAGTAAAAATTAGTGTTCCTATATTAACAGTTTTATACCCTGTAACTATAGTGCTCATCATACTTCATATTTTGGGAATAAAAAGAAAAAGAGTTTTTCAGAATAGTGTAATTGTTTCATTAATTATAAGTTTTATACAAATTGGTGTTAGTTATGTCAATTGGGAGATTTTAAGTGTAATCTATAATTACTTACCTCTTTCAAATACTGGTTTTCCATGGCTTATACCTTTTGTTGTCACTGTAATATTGACTATTTCTGTTCCTGAGAGAGAAAGAGAAATAATTTAGTTATAGAATTTTGAAAAAAATATTCCAAAAACTTGATTTTTAGTTTTTTCAATACTATAATTAAATTGTCAGATATATAATATATACCCTATATACCCTTTAAGACCAACTTACGCCCAAGTTGGTCTTACCCTTTTTTGTTAAACTTCTACTCCTTCTTCTACTAAAACTTCCTCTTCTACAAAAGCTTTCCTAAATTTATGTTTTGTTCCAAAATATACAGCCCACGCAAAAACCATAGCTATATTTACATAAACAAATACAGAATATTTTTCTACTAAGAAACTAGCTATCAACAAGCCTATAGGAGTCAGACCCTGAGTAATTATTAGTTCTAGTGCAGATACACGCCCAAAATATTCTTTAGATATCCTTTCTTGATACATAACACTATAACCTATCATAATCATTGCATTTATAAGTCCCATTATCAAAAATATTGCTGAAAATATCAGATTTTTAAGTAAAAAACTCCCTTTAAAAATAACTAATAATTGGGGATAAACTAATATTCCGAAAACAGTTGATATAAGACCATTTAGAGCAAAACCTATATATGCCAATTTTTTACTCACTTTATTATCTTTTTTTTGTAGATAAAAACTCCCAATCATCATTCCAACAACAGGCATAACCTGAATAAAACCAAAATTTTGTGATGACATATTTAATAAAGTTTTCATTAAATAAGGCATTACTACAACACCTATTCCTTGGGTCATAAATGTAACTAATGCTATAAAAATAAGTACTGAAAAAAATGCTTTATCTAATTTTAAGTAATTATATGCATCTAACATATCTTCTTTAACATGTTTAAAACTAATTTTTTTGTTCTCTTTTTCAATTTTGCTATTGTCATATTCTATAAACATCTCCAAGAATCCAGTTATCAAAAATGATAAAACATTTAGTATAACTACTATCCCTATACCAAAATAAGCATATAATACCCCACCTATTATTGGACCCATAATATTAGCAAAAGCTTGAAGTGAACCATTTATTGAATTAACTTTTGTCAAATTTTCTTTACTGCATAATTCAGGCAGTAGAGCTTGGGTAGAAGTATGAAATATTGTTGATACTGTATCAATAAATATCCTAATAATGATTAAATATACAAGATTAAATTCAAAACTTACCAAATAACTATATAATATAAGTGTTAAAAAAGCATTTATAAAATCTGTTATTACCATAACATTTTTTCTATTCCATTTGTCTGCAATAGCTCCTGCAAAAGGAGATATTAATAGTTTGGGAACAGCCGTAACTGCAAATAATATCCCCATAGCACTTGGACTTCCTGTTTTATCAAGTATATATAGTGGCAGTGCTACCCACTGTATCATAGACCCCAATATTGAAATAAATCTTCCCCATATAAATATATTAATATTTTTATTCATCCTAACCCCTCTTTTATTCTATAATTTTGATATCTTTCCTACTCCTAATAAGTTACTACTTATAACTTTTCCTTCACCTAAATAATTTATACTACCTGCACCTAATATTGTCCCATCTAACTCTTGGGCACAATATAGATTTACTTTTCCATGACCTGCAATAGAAATTTTTGCTTTTTTAACTTTAAATTCTCTAGCTTCTACACTTCCATTACCATTAATATCCCCTATTAACTCTTCTCCACTACCATCAAAATGCATAGTTCCATTACCATTTATACTTATTTTTAACTTTGCAATAAAAGCATCTTTTACTTTCATCTTTACAGATCCACTAGTATTTATTATTAAATCTTCTTCATTAATTTTTTCTATTTCCCCTTTCAAATCTCCTCCCAAATCTATTTTACTAATATTTTTCGATTTTATATTTATTATTATTTCTTTCTTTTTAAACAATGCACTTAAACCTAATAAAGGATTTTTGGTATCTATAGCTAAAAGACCTTCTTCTTCCTTAACTTTTATATGTTTTTTTATTCTTTCTTCTGCAATTATTTCATAACTATCTTCATTGGCACCTGTAATATTTATTTTCCCTATTCCTCTTATTTTTATTTTTTCGATTTTCATCTAATCTCCTCCTATTTCAAATCGTTTTATTTCTATCGAACTTTATTTTTAAAAAAATTGAGATTACTCAATTTTTAATAACTTTTCTTTTATTTCATCCAATAATCTCTCATATCTTTTCATATTAACTTTATAATAAACTTTATTTTCTATTTTTTCATACTCTACAATTCCCAAAATAAACATATTTTCCATATGATATGAAACAGTAGATTTTGCAAGTTTTAAACTATCTACAATTTCTTTTGCATACATTTTTTTACCCTTTAACAAATCTATTATTGTAAGTCTTGTTTCATCACTTAAGATTTTTAGCAAATCAAGTGTATTACTTATCCCAAACCTATCTTTATTTCCACTTCCTAATAATCTGTGACCTATTATAGTTACATTATTAAAACTCATAAGAGATAAAACATAAATATATGAAACAAATAACTTCTCTCCTTCTTTTACATTAGGAATTTCAAGAGATTCTATTCCATGTTTTTTTATCTTTTCTTCTATTCTAAGAGAGATTTTTTTTATTTTTTCTTCTATCATTTTTTCATTTTGTTTAAAAATTCTATTATAGACATTTTTAACAGTTATTTTTAACTTGTTTAGTTTTTCTTCTCTACAATAAAAATTCTCTACAACAGTACTTCTTTCAGATTTTTTTACTTTATATTTTTCTAAAACATCCAAAATATTATCTTTATTTATGTCTTCTTCTATTAATTCATATACAACTCCGAAAAAATAATACTTAAAATATTCATCTTTATCCAATTTATCTAACCATGACAAAAATTCTTCTATACTTTCACTTTTAACTAAAAAAATATAATACCAAAGACCTAATCCAAAACTAGATTCTTTTTCATTTTTAAATTTAAAAGCTTCTAATAAATCTTTAAATTCTTCTTCATTTAGTCCTTTTTCTACCTGATCCATCAACTTTACTTCTTCATTATAAATTTCAGTCACTTCACCCTTTGAAGCAAACATCTTTTTTGTTTTCTTTTCAAAATATCCTTTATTTGCAGTTAACATCATCAAAGAAATCAGTTCTATTCCCATTGAATACATTTACAACACCACCTTGTTCGTTTACACTCGAACTTATTATATATCATTCCATATAAAAAATCAATTTTTTTATAAAAAAAATTAAATAGGGAAATTAATCCCTATTTATATGTATATTTTCAATATAAGTTTCTA
This sequence comes from uncultured Fusobacteriaceae bacterium, assembly GCA_964536535.1. Lineage (GTDB taxonomy): Bacteria > Fusobacteriota > Fusobacteriia > Fusobacteriales > Fusobacteriaceae > CAZFBB01. The sequence goes on along the minus strand of CAZHXU010000121.1, from coordinate 2,078 downwards.
CTGCATCTATTAGGTAGTCGGGAGTAGAAGCTCCTGCACTAAGACCTACTGTACTAATGCCTTCAAACCATTCTTTTTTTATTTCGTCTATGCCTTCTACAAAATAACTTCTACTATTTTCTTCCTTAGCTATTTTGTACAATTTATTACTATTTGAACTCATTTTACCACCAATCACTACTACCATATCTACTTCTTTAGCTAATCTAGTAATAGCTTCTTGCCTTTCATAAGTTGCTCCACACAAGTCATCTTTAAACCTAGCTTTTTTATATGTTTTTTTCGCGTAAGTTTTTATCTCATCAAACTTGTTATAATCAAATGTTTTTTGAACAATAAAACTATATTCACCATTTATATCTAATTTTGCTTCTTTCAAAGCTTCTAAACTATTAAATATTTTTATATCTTTTCCATAACTAAGTACAGCCATAACTTCTGGATGATTTTCATCTCCAATATATATTACTTCATAAGTGTCTTCTTCTTTTAATTTTACATTCATAGACATAGTTACATATGGACAAGTTGTATCAGTCACATGTACATTCATCTTCTCCAACTTATCTACAAGTTTTTTTCTAGCTCCATGTGCTCTTAACAAGACCTGTGCACCTTCTTCTATTACTACTTTTCCACTTAAAAAATCCTCTTCTTCTACAGTAATAGCTCCCATCTGTTCTATACGTTTTATATATGTTGGATTATGAATAAGCATGCCTAAAATATATATTTTATTATATTTTCCTAATAGTTCTTCTGCCATAATAGCAGCTCTGTCTACTCCATAACAAAAACCAAGTTCATCTGCTCTAATTACCTTCATTTTTGTAATCCCTCTCTATCATGTTTTGTAGTTCTTTTAAAAGTTCATCTTCTTTTACAGTTTTAACTACTACACCTTTTTTGAATAAAACGCCTACTCCACGTCCACCAGCAACACCATAGTCAGCTTCTCTTGCTTCTCCTGGTCCATTTACTACACAGCCCATTACTGCTATTTTGATATTTCGTTTATCTTCACCGTAAATATCTTCTACTTTTTTAGCAAGACCAATAAGATCTATTTCTGTTCTTCCACAAGTTGGACAAGATATAATCTCAACACCTTCTTTTAAAATCCCTAATGATCTTAACATTTCTCTAGCAGCTTTTACTTCTTCTACTGGGTCTGCAGTAAGAGATATACGCATAGTATCTCCTATTCCATTTAAAAGTAACCCACCAAGAGCCATTGCCGATTTTATTATACCTCGATATTTTGTTCCTGCTTCTGTAACACCTATATGAAGTGGATAATCAACTAATTTTGAAAGTTTTGAATATGCTTCATAAACTTCTCTTACATTACTTGATTTCATAGAAATAACTATATTATAAAATTCTTCTTCTTCAGCTATTTTTATATTTCTCAAGGCACTTTCTACCAAAGCATCTGAGCATACTTCTCCATACTTTTCGTAGATATCTTCCTCCAGTGAACCTCCATTTATCCCAAGTCGCATAGGTATACCTTTTGCTTTACATGCTTCCATTACTTGTCTTATTCTGTATTCTCCACCTAAATTACCTGGATTTATTCTTACTTTGTCTATTCCATACTCTATTACATCCAGTGCTAATCTATAGTTAAAATGAATATCTGCAACTAAAGGAACCGATACTTCTTTTTTGATTTCTTTGATTGCTTCAGCATCTCTTTCATCTCTTATTGCCACACGGACAATTTGACAACCTGCTGTTGCTAATCTTTTTATTTCTTCAACAACTTTTTCTACATTTTCAGTTTTAGTTGTTACCATTGATTGTACAACTACAGGATTTTCGCCTCCCATAGTTACTTTTCCTACTCTTACTACTTTTGTCATTTTTCACCTCAAAATTCTTTATTATTTTAGTAAAGAACTTAAATATAGTATCATTTTTGATTTCTTTTGACAAGGAAATAAGAAAGTATATATAATTTATTCAAAAAATAAAAACAACTGATTTTTAATCAGTTATTCCAGGCTATAGACAAATGAAAAAACTTTACCAGGTTACAGAGTTTTCACAGAGAAGTATTAAAAGCTTTGACG
>CAZHXU010000120.1:0-9566 GCA_964536535.1 uncultured Fusobacteriaceae bacterium | reverse complement strand
GGGAGATCGATGATAAGTATATCGAGACTATAAAGGGAGAGGTGCTGAACTCTGATATAGAGGGGAAGAAGGATTTTAAGATCGTTTATTCACCTCTTCACGGAACCGGAAGGGTAGCGGTACAGAGAGTCATGGCGGAAGCTGGCTTTGAATCTGTATATACCGTTGCTGAGCAGGAGATGCCAGACGGGACATTCCCAACTTGTTCCTATGCAAACCCAGAGGATCCTGCAGTATTTGAGCTTGGGATCAAGCTGGCTGAGGAGAAGGGTGCTAATATCTGTATGGCCAACGATCCAGATGCAGACAGAATTGGTATTGCAGTAAAGACCAAGGAGGGAGAGTGGATCTATCCAAATGGAAACCAGGTGGGACTTCTTCTTATGAACTACATCCTGGAGAACAGAAAGGATATCCCTGCCAACGGAGCAGTAATATCAACGGTAGTTTCTACACCTATGCTGGATGTGGTAGCTGCAGATAAGAATGTAAAGGTAATGAGAACCCTTACTGGATTTAAGTTCATAGGGGAGAAGATAAAGGAGTTTGAGGAGGGGAAGCTGGACGGAACCTACCTATTTGGATTTGAGGAGTCCTACGGATACCTTATCGGGACCCATGCAAGGGATAAGGACGCAGTGGTTACAACCCTTCTTATAGCTGAGATGGCGGCAAAGTATGCGGCTGAGGGAACATCTATCCCAGAGAAGCTGGAGGAGCTGTATGAAAAGTATGGTTACTACAAGGAGGGAATCAGCGCTATTACCAAGGGCGGAAAGTCCGGTGCTGAGGAGATAGCAGCTATTATGACCAAGCTGAGAGACAATACACCTGTGGAGCTGGCTGGCCAGAGGGTAGCTGTCCTGAGAGACTTCAAACTGCAGACTGAGAGGGATATGATCGCCGGAACGGAAGCTAAGCTGGACCTTCCAAGTTCAAATGTAATCCAGTTTGTTTTGGAGGACGGAACTCACATCACAGCAAGACCATCTGGTACTGAGCCAAAGATCAAGTACTACTATGGGGTAAAGGCAGATTCAGCAGAGGCTGTGGTGGCAAAATTAGACATAGTAATTAAAGAATTTGAAAGAAATTTATAATAAAGGGGAGTATTAAAGTATGGTAGCAGCATTTATTATGGCCGGTGGAAGCGGAGAGAGGTTCTGGCCTCTGTCTACTAAGGAAAGGCCTAAACAGTTATTGAAGCTTATAGACAATGAGAGAAGTATGATAAGGATGACGGTGGACAGGATCCTGCCTATGATACCGGCAGAGAGGATTTTTATCGGAACCAATGCCATTCAGGCAGAGGCAATCAGAAATGAACTGCCGATGCTTCCTGCAAAAAATATTATCGTAGAACCGGCATTTAAGGATACTGCAGCGGCTATTGGGTATGGGGCAGTGAAGATCAAGCAGAGTTTAGATAAGAGAGTTCAGAGTTCAGATAAAGAAGAAGATATCACAATGGTGGTGCTGGCATCGGATCATCTCATAAAGAATGAGGAAAACTTCAGAAGAAGGCTCGGTACAGCGGTGGAGTCGGCTAAAAAAAATAAGAGTATAGTAACTCTTGGAATAAAACCAACTAAGCCTGAGACTGGGTATGGATATATCGAGACTGAGGAGTGTTATATTGGTGAAACAGCTTCTGTTAAAAGATTCTGGGAGAAGCCAAACCTTGAGAGAGCTCAGGAGTATGTGGGAAGTGGGAAGTACCTGTGGAACTCGGGGATGTTTGTCTTTGAAATTGGAACGATGATGGCTGCATTTGAAAAATACATGCCGAAGCACTTTGAAATTTTAGGAGAGATTTCAAATGGACAATTGACAATGAACAATGAACAATTGAAGGAAAAATTTGAAAAATTTGAGAAGATTTCCATAGATTTTGGGATCATGGAGAAGGCTAAGAATATAGAGGTAATTCCTGTGGACTTCGGATGGAATGATATAGGAAGCTATCCTGCACTGGATGAGGTCTTTGAACACAGAGAGACCGGTACCGTAGATAAAAACGGAAGGGTAAGGGAGTATAACTCTAAGAATAATATAGTTTTGGGAACCGGTAGCAAGGAGATAGCGCTGCTAGGTGTAGAAGACATGGTAGTAGTAGAAACTGAGAGAGAGATACTGGTGTGTAAGAAAAGTGAAGCACAAAACATAAAAAAGATAATCTAAATGGAGAACGAAATGGAAGATAAATTAAAGAATATGAGGGTAGCTATAGTACACGACTGGCTGGTTACCTATGGAGGAGCAGAAAGGGTAGTTGAGGCAATGCTTGAGATATTTCCTCATGCAGATATCTATACATTAGTATATGATGAGGAAAAGATAGGGCACGTATTTCCTAAAGAGAAAGTAAGGACGACATTCATACAAAAGCTACCTAAGGCAACAAAGCTATATACTAAGATGCTTCCTCTAATGCCAAAAGCGTTTGAGGAACTGGACCTTACAGGGTATGACCTGGTATTATCAAGCAGCTCGTGCTGTGCTAAGGGAGTGCTAACTTCACATAACACTACTCATATAGCCTATATTCATAGTCCTATGAGATATGCCTGGGACCTTTACTATGATTACAGAGATAAGAGTGGAAAATTAACTAAACTATTTATGAGTTTATTTATGACAAAGATAAGGCAGTGGGATGTAACCAGCAGTATTAGAGTTGATAAGGTATTAGCTAACTCAAACTATATAGCTAAAAGGATAAATAAATACTGGGGAAGAGATGCAGAGGTAATCTATCCTCCTGTAGAGGTGGAGAGGCTGGAACCAAATGGAAGGGAAGCAGAAGACTTCTATGTGGCATTTTCAAGATTTGTACCTTATAAGAGGATCGATCTGGCCGTAAAATCCTGTACCGAGCTTGGTAGAAAATTGGTAGTAATAGGTGACGGAGAACAGAGAGATTATCTTAAATCTATAGCAGGAGATACAGTAACCTTTACTGGACGACTTTCCGATGAAGAGGTAAAGGATTATCTGCAGAGGTGTAAGGCAATGATATTTTGCGCTGAGGAAGACTTCGGAATAGTTCCTCTAGAGGTACAGGCATGTGGAAGACCAGTAATAGCATACGGAAAGGGTGGAGCTCTGGAAACGGTAGTAGAAGGCGTTACAGGAACATTCTTTGAGAAGCAAGAGGTAGAAGATGTTAAAAGCCAAATAGTAAAATTTGAAGAGATGGACTTAAACACAGAAGATATAGTAAAGCATGCCCAGAGTTTTGCTAAAGAGAGGTTTAAGGAAGAGATATTAGACGTAGTAAAATCAGAATTAGGTGAGGCTTAATGAATGAAACAAGACATAAATTTGTTGAGAGCTTGAAAGAAAATGACAACTTAATGATAGATGGAATAAACTACGGTAGAGTGTTTTCCTGCTCAATGTATGATACTTCGATTAAATATGGTTTAAAAATATTGGTTTATACACTTTTTTTTAATCCGTTCTTAGAAATCAAGAATAAAAATGCAGATATAATTTTAGAATATTCACTACGATATAAAAAAAGAAAAGATTTAGATCAAATGTTTTATGAGTTAAAGAATATTTGTAAATCATGTGGTGAGGTAGGAACTATATTAATTGATCCGAAGCTATCATTGAAACAAGTTCCTAATAAACTATACAAATTAATCAAATTATTGAAACAATCAAAAAGTTCAGAATTTAGAATTTTAGACAAAATAAAGATAAATTTATTATATATATTTTATAGCGAAGTAGCTAAAATACTTAACTCTAGTTTTAAAAAACCAAAAAATAAATTGTTTGTTTCTTATTTTGATGGGCATAATTTTGATAACCTGTGTGCGCAACATTTTAACATGAAAGGAATACTTACTTTGACATCTCAACATGGACAATTCAGAGTCGCAAAAGAAGGGTTTCAAAATGCAGAATCCGAATCTTATTTAAATTTTATAAGCGATTATATGTTAATTTGGGGTGATAAAACACTAGATGAATTTAGAAAAGTTGGATTTGATAAAAATAGATTTAAAATCGTAGGTTCATTAAAAAAATACAAAATAAATCCTACAGAATCGAGTGGAAAAGCTTTTGGAATAATCTTAGATGGTAAAATAAACACTAATTCTAATCAAAAAATGATAAAAATAGGAAAAAAAATTGCAAAAGATAAGAATTTAAAATATTATCTACGTCTTCATCCAAATGACTCTCTAAAGAAATATAACTCCCTTCTAGATAGTAACTACGTGGGGTTAGCTCCAAAAGATTATTATAAAAATGTTAAGTTTAGTTTGCTTCATATGACTGGTGTTTTTGTAGAAGCTTTAAGTCATGCACATCCTTTTTTTGTAATGATGGATGAAGTGCAAGAAGAAATTTTTATAGAGGAATACAATTCATTTAAAGATTCGTCAGAATTGTTGCTGAAATTAAATAATTTTTATACAGATGAAAGATTGTTTATAAACAAAGTTAAGAATTTGTATTCTAAATTTAATAGGTTTGAAGATATAAACAAAAGTTATTCAGAAGTAATAAAGAAATTAATTGCTGAACAAAGTGCTTAAATAAAAGGAGAAAAAATGGATGTTTTAATAGTAACTGATGTACCGTTTTGGAAAAAAAGTAATGGCAGTCAAATGAGAATTGCTAGTTTAACTAGCAATATTGACAAAAATTTCAAAACAGGAATTTATTTTATCGGATCAGAAAATCCTTCAAATGACTTATTTAAGTTTAAAAGATTTTCAAAAATATCAATCAGAAAAAATATAATAAATCATCTAAAAAAAAGTTCTTTTTTAAAAAAATTAAGAAATAGATATATTCGAGAAAAAGTATTATCTGATTATTATAATAAAGAAATAATAGATGATTTAGCTAAATATATTAAAAAAAATAGGCCTAAAGTTGTCATATTTGAATATATACATCTTTCATATCTACTGGAGAGTGTTTCAGATGAAAAAATAATCAAGGTTATTGATACTCACGACATTCAAAGTGAAAGATACAAAGAATTTAATAAAAATAAACTAAAAGGATGCCTTAAGATAACATTGGAAGAAGAAAGTGAAATCTTAAGTAAATATGATTTAGTCTTAACAATCAATAATAGAGATAAAGATATTTTAAAAAAAAATGTTAATGCAAAAATCATTACAACCTTATACCCAGGTGAAGTTGAAAAAATTGACTATAAAGGACACAGTAAGAAACTTAATATTGGATTTATTGGAGGGGCAGCAGAGCCAAATATCCAAGGGATAAATAAATTCATAAAAGAGGTTTATATAAACTTAGATAAAAATTTGAATATTGAATTAAATATTTATGGAAGTGTTTGTAATTTTTTAAACAAAGAACTTATAAAGAAAGGTGTTAATATCCACGGATTTGTTGAAAATATAAAAACTCCTTATATAGAAAATAACTTAATGATTAATCCTATGAATTTAGGAAGTGGATTAAAGATAAAGACTATGGAGGCTCTTTGTTACGGTAAATGTATGTTGACGACTTCAGTAGGAGCTCAAGGTCTAGAAAATTTTGAAAGTGCATATATAAAAAAAGATAGTTCAAAAGAGCAAAAAGGTATAATAGAATATTTAGCTAAAAATATAGGAGTGATCCTAGACATGGAACAAAAGTCTTTTGAAATTGCTAAAAGATTTTTTTCCGAAGAAGTTGTATATGATGAGTTAATTAATTCAATAAAAGAAAGATTTAAAACGGAGGAATGATGCCTTATATATTAATTTATAAAATTTCATTATTTTTTTCATTATTAGATTTATTTAAAATCAATAAATTTTATAGAAAAAAATTAAATCACATATTATTACTTGCAATTATTATCTTTTTAGGGTTTCGAGGTTATGTAGGTCACGATTGGTACCACTATAAGCCAAATTTTGAAAATATTGAAAATATATTCGAAGTTCTTCAGGGCAACTATGTTTTTTTTACAAAGTTACATTATGATCTAGGATTTAAAATTTACATGTCTTTTATTAAAATGTTTTCTTCAGACTATCATTTTTTTGTGTTTGTTAGTTCTTTGTTAGATGTGGTTTTGCTATATATAGTATTTAATAAAAATACAAAATATGTAATGTTTTCTTTTCTTGCATTTATATGTTTTGATGGTTTAACAATTGGATTTGATTTAATGAGAAACATAAAAAGTATTTTAGTTTTTTTATATTCACTAGAATATATAAAAAACAAACAAATCATTAAATTTTATATGGCATGCTTAATAAGTATTTTATTTCATTGGAGTGCAATATTTTACTTACCAATGTACTTTATATTAAATAAAAGGTTTAACAAAAGAAAAGTTATGAAGGTATTTATAGCTTTAAACCTTTATTATTTAATTGGGAGTAATTTAATTAGAAACTTAATTGTATTATCTTCACCAATACTACCTCAAGTTATTGTGATAAAGTTAACTAATTATTTAAATGTTGGTTTTTACAATAGCAACAACCATATAACTTTAGGTTATATAGAAAAGGTTGTATTTTTTATTGCTATTTATTATTTAAATGATAACATATTAAAAATATCAAAGAATAATAAAATTTTTATAAATTCTCTCTATATATACATATTTTCTTATCTAATTTTTTACGATTTCATCGTAATCCAACAAAGACTAGGAATTCTTTATATTTATTCTTATTGGTTTATATACCCAATAATTTTTCAAGCAATTGCTAAGAAATTCAATATAAAAAAACAACTGAAAATTATATTGTTGCTTTTACTTTCATTGTATCCATTTGTAAGGTTACTTAAAGGATATGTTTTTGTAGAGGACAAAATATTAGCTCCTAATTACAAATATGAAAATATTCTAATAAATAGTACAAATTTAAATGAAAGAATCAATGATATGAGAAAATTAAGAACAAAAATTGGGAGTACGGTAAAATAACATGAAAAATAGAAATAACTATATAGATTTAGCTAAAGGAATAGGGATAATCCTTGTTGTTTTAGGACATCATGAAACCAAGTTAACAGACTATATTTATTCGTTTCACATGCCTTTATTCTTTATTTTATCAGGTATGCTTTATAAAACTAACTTAAAATATAAAGAGTTATTTTTTAAGAAGGCTAACAGCATCATAAAACCTTATGTAAAATATTCATTTTTATTGTACTTTTTATGGATATTGGTTAATAAATTTCAAAATATTAATATTGACTACGTAGAAGGTTTAAGAGGAATTTTTCTCGGGGTAAAAATAAAAAACATATCAACAATGGATTGGGGTGTGCAGCTATGGTTCCTTCTTTGTCTTTTTATAATAATTAACTATTTTTATGTCATATCAAGATTCTTTAAAAAATATACGATTATACTTTTAATATTGTTTATATTTACTAATCATTATTTTGTTGAAAATCTTGGCTTTAGAAACTATTGGTGTTTTTTGACTGGAATGGTTTGTCTTATTTTTTATTCTTTTGGATACTATTTTAAAGAAATTTTAAATAAAGAAACTAGTAAAGAGTTTAATTTAATTATATTTATATTATTTTTTTTGATAAGTATAATTTTTTCAAAACTAAATGGTCGAGCTAACATTCTAGTGAATAATTACCAAAACTATTTTTATTTCATTATAGCAGGTGTATCTGGATTTTTATGGTTGTATTATTTCATAAAGCTAGTAAACTTTCAAAATATGATTTTATATAAAATTGGGAAAAATAGTTTATTTATTATGGCTTTCCACGAAAGAGTTATGACATTTATAAAATTTATCTTAAGATACTTTCCAAGTATAAAAATTGATGGGAGTTCAATTATTATTTCATTAATTCTGTCAAGTGTTCAAATTTTTGTATGTTTGTTATTGATAGAATTACAAAATAAAATATTTAAAAAGGAAAAAAATGAAGAAAAAAAATTTGGCAAACTTTATTATTAATATTATTTTCACTGTTTCAATTGGGATACTTAGCTTTACTTCGAATATGTACTTTGGAAAAAATCTCGGAAAAGAAACCTTAGGATTAATGAAGTTGTTTACACAATTAGTTGCGTATCTAAATCTTGTAGAATTAGGTATAGGAACGGCAGCATCTTATTCATTGTATAAACCACTAGTAAATAAGGATAATGAAAAAGTATCAATAATTGTAAATACGATATCACATATATACAAAATTATTTCTTTGTTAGTGTTATTAATTGGGTTATCTTTAAATGTGTTACTTCCATTTATTCTGAGTTCAAATATTTTTGGATCGAAAGTTTATATTTATTGGAGTCTATATGTTGTGAATCTTGCAATCAGTTACAATTATCTTAAATACATTGCAATATTTACAGCAAATCAAGAGTATCGTTTTATAAGGGTAGTTCAAGGAGCTTCTAAAGTTATTTTTCTAATTATTCAAATTTATGCAATAATTCATTTTAAATCTTTTTTATTATATATAATCTGTATAAGTATTGAAAATTTTGTAAATTATTATTATTTTTCTAAACATTTTAAGAAGAATTATTTATTTATAAAAAATACTAATCGAAGGGATAACAGTATATTTAAAGATATGAAAAAACTGTTTTGGCATCAATTAGGAGGAGCAGTTGTTAATAATACCGATTATATAATACTTAGTAAATACACTTCCTTTTCGGTAATTGCTGGATATTCAAGTTATTTAATGATTTCACAAATGATTTTAGTAATATCTAATTTAGGAACTCCTGTTATAACTCCTTTAATCGGAAAATTGATAGCAGAAAAAAGTAATGAAGAAGTTTATGGAACTTGGAAGAAATTTCAAGTAGTTTACACATACTTATCAATAGTTGTATGTATTACTACTTATTATTTAATAGACAATTTTATTCAACTGTGGATGGGGGAAGAGTATCTTTTAAGTAAATCAGCAACATTTTTTATAGTATTAAATCTATTTTTCAATATTTTAAAGAGAATATTGGATGTATTCAAAAATAATTCAGGCTATTTTGATGATATATATAATCCGATAATTGAAAGTGCTGTGAATCTGTTAATTTCTCTAATTCTAGTTAAGAAAATAGGAGTTCTTGGAGTTGTTATAGGTACTGTATGTTCAAACTTTTTAGTTATTTATATATTGAAACCATCACTGGTTTACAAAAATTGTTTCAATAAGTCAATATCAAGATATTTTTTAGACTTGATTGAAATATTGCCAATATTAATTTTGACAGTAATTTTTATAACACTGATTAAAAACAATTTCCTTGCACCTGTAGAAGATCTTAATCTTAAGATTTTTGTCGTTCACAGCATAAAAGTTTTATTTACTGTAGTTATAACTTCTTCTCTGCTTTTTCTAATAAACAAAGAATTTAAAATTATAATAAAGAATTGTTTTGTTAGAATTAATTTTAGGAAAAGGATTTTGTATGGAAGAGAAAATTAATTATAAGTTTCTTGAATTGTATAATTAATTGCAACAAAAAAATTCCCATAGATATTTCCTTGGTATAATGTAACTTCTACCAAACATTAAAAGGAGTATCTATGAGACATCAACATTTTAACATTGATGAG
>CAZHXU010000119.1:0-9602 GCA_964536535.1 uncultured Fusobacteriaceae bacterium | reverse complement strand
AGACTAGCTAGGCTAGTCTTAAAAAGCTTTAAAATCTTCAAGTTTCTTTCTTCTACTCGGATGACGAAGTTTTCTAAGTGCTTTAACTTCTATCTGTCTTATTCTCTCTCTAGTTACTTTAAATATTTTCCCTACTTCTTCAAGAGTTCTTGGACATCCATCATCAAGACCATATCTAAATCTAAGTACTTTTTCTTCTCTTTCACTAAGAGTTTTAAGTACTTCACCAAGTTGTTCCTTCAAAAGATTTCTATTAGCTTGTTCATATGGACTTAATATTTTATCATCCATAACAAAATCTCCTAATTCACTATCTTCTTCACTTCCAACTGGCGTTTCTAATGATATTGGATCTTGGTTCATTTCAAGTATTTGTTTTATTTTCTCCACGTCCATATCAAGCCTTTTAGCTAATACTTCTGGAGTTGGTTCTTTTCCTGTTTCTTGCAGATATATTCTGCTTTCTTTTTTGATTTTATTAATTGTTTCTATCATGTGTACTGGTATTCTTATTGTTCTTCCTTGGTCAGCAATAGCTCTTGTTATCGCTTGTCTAATCCACCAAGTAGCATATGTACTAAATTTATATCCTTTTTGATATTCAAATTTTTCCACTGCTTTCATAAGTCCCATATTACCTTCTTGTATCAAATCAAGCAATTTTAGTCCTCTGTTTGTATGCTTTTTTGCAATACTTACAACTAATCTCAAGTTAGCTTCAACTAATTGTTGCTTAGCAAATTCATCGCCTTCATCTGCTCTTTTAGCTATCTCAAGTTCTTCTTCATGTGACAATAAAGGTACCTGACCAATTTCTCTAAGGTACATTTTTATAGGTTCATCTACATCAGTACCTGCTGAAACTCTTAACAAATTTTCATTTTTTAGCTCTTCTTCGTTAGGCTCTTCCATTTCTTCTGGATCAAAATCTTCTTCTTCATCCGAATTTCCACCTTCAGAAACTACATCTTCACCTTCTTCAGAATTTTTTTTCTCTTCTTTTTTAGGCTCTTTCTCACTGTGCTCATCAACAACTTTAATCCCTTGTTTTTCCATTCCTTCAATAAGAGTCGGAATTTCACTCATAGGAAAATCATCTGGAAGCTCACTATTAATTTCTTCATAACTAATAGTTCCATTTTGCATTGCCTTTTTAACTAAATTAAGAACTTTTTCATTCTTAATAAATTCTCTCATGTTGGCTTCCTCCTAATCTAAACTTTTAAATTCTTTATATAAATTTTTTACATACTCTTTATCTTTTCCGTTTCCAGAAAGTCTGTCTTCTATTTTTTTCAAATTAAACATTTTCATTAGTTCTCTTTTTTCTTTTGCTTTTTTTGATTTTTCACTTAATTCAATTCTAAACCAACTTACAAAAATTTCTTCATATAATTTATTTATTTCTTCTTGGTTTAGAGTCATATTTCCAACAACATAATCTGATAATAACATTTTTTCATTATCATCAAATTCTTCACTTTCAATAAGCAATGTTGCTTTTTTTTCTTCCAAGTTTATATAGATATCTATTACTTTTCGTAAAAAATCATTTTTAATATTTTTTTCTTTTACAAAGTCTAAATATCTATACTCAGCTAAAATAAGCTTCAAACTTTCCTCTTCTATAGGACTCATTTTATTTGATTTTGTTTTTTTAACAGCAAAACTACTCAAATCCCTTTTAATAATCTGCTTTTTTTCGATTTTTTTGTTGTTTACTATAAGTATGTCTTTCAATAAATCAATATCAATATCAATATTTTTACTTAATTTATCAATATACAAACTTTTTTCCAAATCTGTTTCAATATTTTGAAAAAATTCTTTAAATTTGTTAATAAAATTCTGTTTACTCATTAAGTCATTTAGATCAAAATCTTTTGCATAATGACTATAGAGAAAATCAAAAATCTCTTTCGATTCTTTTACTCTCTCTAAAAAAGATTCTTTCCCAAATGTACTCAAATATTCATCTGGATCTTTTGCATCTTCAAATTCTAAAACTCTTATATTAAATCCTTTTTCTTTTAATATCAAAGCAGTTTTTTCAACAGCTTTTCTACCTGCCACATCCATGTCATAAGCAATTATAACATTTGATGTATACCTTTTAAGTAATTCTGCTTGTTCATCTGTAAAAGCTGTTCCAAGAGAGGCTATAGCAACATCAAAACCATAACTTCTTGCTTTTAGGACATCCATATATCCTTCCATTAGCATAGCATAGGATTTTTTTCTTATCAAATTCCCTCTGTCTCTAATTCCATAAAGATTATTCCCTTTATGAAATATAACTGTTTCTGGAGAATTAAGATATTTTGCTATATTTTTAGAATCTTCTAAAGTTCTACCTCCAAAAGCAATAGTTTGACCTTGAACATTTTCAATAGGAAAAATAATTCTATTTCTAAATGTACTATAGTAACCTTTATCACCTTTTTTAGCCAACCCAACTTCTACCAAGTCTTCTACTTCATACCCCCTAGAGCTAAGATAGTTTATCATATCATCCCAGCTATTAGGTGCAAAACCTATATGATTTTCTTTTATAAAGTCGGCTTTAAAACCTCTTGAATTAAGATATTCAAAAGCAAATCTTCCTTCATTTGAAAATAACTTTTCTGCAAAATACTCTTTAGTTACTTCCATCAAATCATAATATTTTTTATAACTTTCAAATTTTTGACTTTGGCTTCTACCAATTGCTTTTATATCTATATTATACTTTTCTGCAAGTTCTTTAACTGCATTAGAAAAGTCCATATTATGATACTTCATGTAAAAAGTAATTGGGTTACCACCATTTCCACATACAAAACACTTGGAAATATTCTTTTGTGGACTTACCATAAAAGAAGGAGAACTATCCTGATGAAATGGACACAAACCTTTGTAGTTAGCTCCACTTCTCTTAAGCTCAACTACTTGTCCTACTACGTCTTCTATCTTTAATGTATCTAATAATTTTTGAATATCTTCTTCTCTATATTTCATCTTACTCCCTCTAGCTATGTATGCCACAAATCCCTGTTTTTAGCACAAGTCGCTATTCTAAATTATATTACATTTTTCGTAAATATTCAAGTAGTTTACAAATGAAAAAAGAGGATTAATCCTCTTTTATATACTGATTCATCTCAGATGACATAAAAATATTATTATTTTTGTCAACAACTAATACTTCTACTCCCTCAAAATTTTTAATTACATTAAAAATTTCATCTTTTTTCTTCCCAAATAATGCTGTTGATAAAAGATCTGTTTCAAATGCATCATTTCCTATTACAACTACCATTTTATTTTCATCAAAAGGATAACCTGTATGAGGGTTTAGAATATGATGGTATTTTTCACCATCTATTTCGATAAAAGTTTGGTAATCTCCACTTACTCCCATCGCTTGACCATCAAGTGCTGCTACTCTGAGTATTTCTCTAGGATTATCTGGATTTTGTATCCCTATCCTCCATTTATTACTTTCGCCTTTATCTCCAATAGTTTCTATACTAGATATTGCTGAAATAAAAGCATTTTCAACTCCATTTTTCAAAAAGATTTCTTTTGCTCTTTTAATAGCATAACCTTTTATAAATGCTCCTGTATCTATTCTTTGTTTCTCACCTAACGTTAAAGATGTTTTTTCCAACTTAAGTTTTTTATAATTTATCATACTTAATTTTTCATTTATTTCATTTTCTGTTGGAATTTTTTCTCTTTCTATTTCTCCAAAATTCCATAAAGCTACCAAAGGTTCTATAGTCATATCAAAATCTCCATTTGATAAATTTGATATTTCTAGTACTTTAAAAAACAAATCAAATGTTTCTTGATCTATTTCAATTTCTTTAGCACCTTCATTTATTTTATACACTAAACTATCTCTAACTTTACTATTGTATTTTTTATCTATTCTTTTCATTTCAGTTATGGCTTCATCAAGTGTTTTTTCTACTAATTTTTCATCTTCTGCATAAATAACAAAACGGAGCATAGTTCCAAATACAAATTCTTCATGCTCCATTTTTTTTACTTCTTTTTTATTACAACTTGCAAAAACCATAACAACTAATATTAGCCCTATGATTTTTTTCATTAATCTTCCTTTTCTTCTAAAACACTTTCTATTTTATCTTCCATTAACTCTTTAAGAGCCACTTGTACCATAGTTGTATTCCCTTTTACTTTTACTTGAGGTTTAGCTCCTTTACCTAATTCTCTTACTCTTTTCCCTGTAACTATTGTTAATTCGTATTTATTAGGTAATTTTTCTAATAAATCATCAAATAAAATCTTTTCTCTCATCTTAATTTCCTTCCTTTTTTATAACATCTTTTAATTCTGCAACTGCCGCTTCTACTGTGTGATTTACAATAACTATATCATATTTTTCTTCATACTCTAATTCTAAAAGAGCATTTCTTAATCTAACTTGAATTACTTCTTCACTATCAGTATTTCTTCCTCTTAATCTTTTTTCCAACTCTTCTTTATTTGGTGCTTTAAAGAATACTAAACAAGCTTCTGGGAATTTTTCTTTTATTTGCTCTCCACCTTGTACATCTATTTCCAAAATTACATTTTGTCCACTATTTAATTTTGCCTCTACTTCACTTCTTAACGTTCCGTAAAAGTTCC
Organism: uncultured Fusobacteriaceae bacterium; assembly: GCA_964536535.1. Classification (GTDB taxonomy): domain Bacteria; phylum Fusobacteriota; class Fusobacteriia; order Fusobacteriales; family Fusobacteriaceae; genus CAZFBB01. Next base: position 4,964 of record CAZHXU010000119.1, on the reverse strand, counting down.
CGTGTACATTGGCATATTCTAAAAATCCATCTTCTTTTATTTTACCTTCAAATTCTTCAACAGTTAAAAAGTAGTAGTCTACTTTATTTATCTCTCCAACTCTAGGTTTTCTAGTTGTAGCTGATATTGCTAAAGGAATATTAAGTTCTTCCCTAACTATTTTTGTAACTGTTGATTTTCCTGCTCCAGAAGGACCTGAAACAACAAATAATTTTCCTCTACTCATTTTCATTCCTCTCACTTCTACTCGATATTCATTCCTTGTTCTCTCATTTTTTCTACTTCTGACTTAGCTTCTACTACTATTTTAGAAATAGGGTAATAATTACTTTTTACACCCATAGTATTTAGTTCTCTAAAAATTTCTTGTAGGATAAAATCTAATTTTTTTCCCATGTCATTTCTTCCACTATTTACTAATTCTTCAAGGGCTACTAAATGTGACTTTAATCTAGATACTTCTTCACTAATATCACTTCTATCTGCAAATAATAAAACTTCTTTTATTATATCTTCTTCAGTAAAACTAATATCTTTTTTTATGCTATTAACTCTCTCAAGTAATTTTTCTCTGTATTCTTCCACAACTTTATCTTGTAGTTTTTCTACTTCATTATGATAGTATTTAAGTTGCTCTATTTTTTCTGCAAAAAATAAATTAAGTCTCTTTCCTTCTTCTATCTTCATTTTATTAATCTTTTGGATAGTTTCATTTAACTTTTCCATAATAAAATAAGAATACAATCTTTCATCAACAGCAACATCTGATTTTTTAATTACATTTGTATTTTTTAATAAAGTTGTAAGTTTATCGTCAAATTTTAAATTTAAGTCTTTCTCCATTTGACTTAATATATTTAGATACGATACTGCGCTATTTTTATTATACTCAAATAACTCTTCATTTTCTCTTTTATCTTCAAATTCTATCCTCAAATCGATAGATCCTCTAGTGATTTCATTACTAATACTAGTTTTCATTTGATTTTCTAAAAAATTCAATATATAAGGAATTTTAATTCTTAAATTTAAACTTTTGTTATTTACACTTTTCATTTCTAAGCTTATTTTAAAAAGATCACTTTCAAATTGATGCTTAGCATAACCAGTCATGCTTCTCATGACTTCCCCCTTTTCTTTCCAAATGAGAATATCTTTCTAGAACAAATTAAAATTAAAACATAAGGCGACTTAAGTCGCCTTATATTATTTTTCTTCAGTTACAATTTCTTTAACACCTATGTTAGTATATGACTTAAATCCTGTTCCTGCTGGTATTCTCTTACCAATAAGAACGTTTTCTTTTAGTCCTTCTAATCTATCTGATTTTCCTTCAATAGCTGCATTCGAAAGTACTTTTGTAGTTTCTTGGAATGATGCTGCTGATAAGAAACTTTCAGTATTAACTGCGGCTTTAGTAATACCTTGAATAATTGGTGTATATTCAATTACTCTCTTACCTTTTGCTTTAAGAGTTTCATTTTCTAAATCAGCAGTTCTCTTATCGATTACTTCTTCTTCTAAGAATAATGAATCTCCACAGTCAGTAATTTTTATTTTTCTAAACATTTGTTTTACTATGATTTCTATATGTTTATCGTTAACAGTAACTCCTTGTTCTCTAAATACTTGTTGTACAGATTCAAGTATGTACTGCTCTGCATCTACTAATCCTTTGATAGCTAAGATATCGTGAGGTGAAATAACTCCTTCAGTTAGTTTATCCCCTGCTCCGATAACCATACCATCAGTAACAATCAAATGTTCTCCTACTGGGATTAAGTATTCTTTTATTAAATCAGGATTTTCCTCATTTTTAACTAAGATTACTCTCATACCTTTTTTCTTTCTATCAGTAATTTCAACTTTTCCTGATATTTCAGAAATCATTGCTTTACCTTTAGGGTTTCTAGCTTCAAATAGCTCTTGTACCCTAGGAAGACCTCCAGTGATATCTTTTGTACCTTCTCCTTCTTTAAGGATTTTAGCTAAGATATCTCCTTTTTTAACTTCTTCTCCCTCTTTAATCATTAGGTAAGCTCCATAAGGAATATTGTATTCTGCAACTTTATTATTGTCGTTATCAAAGATGATAATTCTTGGTGAAATATCTCCTGATTCCATTGGCTTAACTGCCATTCTTTCAGTTACATCATATTTTTCATCATAATTTTCTTTTACATATAATTCTCTGTATTCTACTCTTCCATCTTTTTCAGTAATGATAGGTACATGGTAAGGATCGAATTCAACTAGAACATCTCCAGTTTTAACTTCTTGACCTTCTTCTACTCTAAGTACCGCTCCTGAAGGAACTTCAAATTCATGAGTTTTGATTATGATTTTTGCAGATTGAGATGCTACAATTTTTTCTCCATTTTCTGCAATTTCTAATATACGCATTTCTCTAAATCTTACTGGTCCATCTATATCTGTTCTAATATTAGTTACAGATTGTGCTGCTTGCGCAACCCCTCCAGTATGGAACGTTCTCATTGTAAGCTGAGTACCAGGTTCTCCGATTGATTGAGCTGCAATAACTCCAACGGCTTCTCCAAGTAAGATTTCTTTATGGTTAGATAAGTCAAGTCCGTAACACTTTTGACAAACTCCCTTTTCAAGAGAACAAGTAAGTGGACTTCTTATTTTAACTTTTCTTATTCCTAATTCAGATATTTTCTTAATATCTTCTTCATCAACTATATGGTTTCTTTCAGCAATTACTTCACCTTCAAAAACGATGTCTTCAGCAAGAACTCTTCCATCTATTCTTTCAGAAAGTTTTTCAATTACATTACCATCAACAGTTAAGTCTGCTACTTCTATTCCTTGATGAGTTCCACAATCTTCTTCATTTACGATTACTTCATGAGCAATATCAACAAGTCTTCTAGTTAGGTATCCTGAATCGGCTGTTCTTAGCGCCGTATCTGCTAGACCTTTTCTAGCTCCATGTGATGACATAAAGAATTCTAATACTGTTAGTCCCTCACGGAAGTTAGCTTTGATTGGTATTTCTATGATTCTACCAGATGTATTAGTCATTAGTCCCCTCATGGCTCCTAATTGTCTCATCTGAGCGATACTTCCTCTGGCACCAGAGTTCGCCATCATATAAACTGGGTTGAATTGATCAAGCCCCGTCATCATCTTATGAGTAACGTCATCTGTTGCTTTTGACCAAACTGCTACAGTTCTTCTGTATCTTTCTTCGTTTATGATTTTTCCATCTTTATAATCTTTTTCGATTGCTTCTACTTCTCTATCTGCCGCTTCTAATATATCTTTTTTAGCTTCTGGTATTTCTAAATCTTCTATACCAACTGTAACACCTGCAAAAGTTGCATAGTGATATCCGAAGTTTTTGATATCATTAATAAGTTCAGATGTTAAAGCAAATCCATAGTTTTTATAAAGGTTTCCAATTAAAGTTTTAAGTGGTCCTTTACCAAAAGTAACACTATAATCTCTTGCTGCTTCAGGTAATAAGTCATTAAACATTATTCTTCCTGGAGTAGTTTCAACAAGTTCATTATTGATTCTTACTTTAATTATACTATGAGTATCTAATACTTTATTTTGATAAGCTGTTATAACTTGAGCTTTATTTGAGAAAGTTTTTCCTTCTCCTAAAGCACCAGGTTTATCTTTAGTCATATAGTAACATCCCATAACCATATCCTGAGAAGGAACAGCTATTGGTTGACCATTTGATGGTGATATAATGTTGTTTGGTGCTAACATTAATAACTTAGCTTCCATAATAGCTTCTGGTGATAACATCAAGTGAACAGCCATTTGGTCTCCATCGAAATCGGCATTAAATGCAGAACAAACTAATGGATGTAATCTAATTGCTTTTCCTTCAATTAACACTGGTTCAAAAGCTTGAATTGAAAGTCTATGTAGAGTAGGGGCTCTGTTTAATAATACAGGATGATCTTGTATTACATCTTCTATTACTTCCCATACTTTATCATTTGCTTCTTCAACTAATTTTTTAGCTGATTTTATATTTTGTGCAATTCCTCTTTGAACTAACTCTCTCATTATAAATGGTTTATATAATTCAAGTGCCATTTTTTTAGGAATTCCACATTGGTGCATCTTAAGTGAAGGTCCAACAACAATAACCGATCTAGCAGAGTAATCTACCCTTTTCCCTAGAAGGTTTTGTCTAAATCTTCCTTGTTTACCTTTAAGCATATCAGAAAGAGATTTAAGTTCTCTATTGTTTTGAGTAACAACAGGTTTTCCTCTTCTTCCATTATCTATAAGAGCATCTACAGCTTCTTGTAACATTCTTTTTTCATTTTTTACAACGATTTCTGGAGCATTAATTTCTAATAACTTTTTAAGTCTGTTATTTCTATTAATAACTCTTCTATATAAATCATTAAGATCTGATGTAGCAAACCTTCCACCATCTAATTGAACCATTGGTCTTAAATCAGCTGGTATTACTGGTACATCTCTTAAGATCATCCATTCAGGTTTATTATTAGAGTTAATAAAATCTCTAACTATTTTTAATCTCTTAACTATTTTTTTTCTCTTTTGAGCAGAATTTACTTCTTCTAACTCTTTTTCAAGTTCAAGAGATAAAGCTTCTAAATCTAATCTTTCTAATAACTTTAATATTGCTTCCGCACCCATTAAAGCTTCAATAGTTCTTCCATATTGTTGTCTATATAATTTATATTCTCTTTCAGTTAAAATTTTCCCAACTTTAACTGTAGCTTCTGTACTCTCAGTTACGATGTATCTAGCAAAGTATAAAACAGACTCTAATTCTTTCGGACTAATTCCTAAAATAAGTGACATCTTATTTGGAGTTCCTTTAGAGTACCAAATATGAGAAACTGGTGCCGCTAATGAGATATGCCCCATACGTTCTCTTCTAACTTTTGATTTAGTAACTTCTACTCCACACTTCTCACATACTAAACCTTTGTATCTCATTC
>CAZHXU010000118.1:0-9749 GCA_964536535.1 uncultured Fusobacteriaceae bacterium | reverse complement strand
AAAAACTGGTAGTTCTACCAGTTTTTTACTTTATACATTATTTATTTTTTCCCCATCTTTTGTGTATCCAAATACATAATCAAGGTTTATATTTCTAACTGAGTTAAATATACGTTGTTTCATATTTGGGTCTTTTTCACTAATTTGAGCAATTAGATTTTTTATCTCTCTTCTTTTCGAAGGTTCTTTTTTTCCATCTATTGGACATCCGCAAGCCATAGCTTTTATTCCATTACGTTTTGTATAATTGATTATATCTTCTTCTTTTATATACATAAGTGGTCTAATAAGCTCCATCTTTCCACTTGTAGATGGTACTTTTGGTAACATAGTTTTGATTGTACCTGCATAAAACATATTGATAAGTACTGTTTCTATCATATCATCAAAATGATGTCCAAGAGCCATCTTGTTACATCCAAGCTCTTCTACTTTGTTATACAGTACTCCTCTTCTCATTTTGGCACATAAAAAACAAGGGTTTTCTGGGTCTTGCTCAAAAGCTATCTGCCAAACATCAGATTCGAATATATCACACTCTATCTCTAGGTCTTTTAGATTTTGTCTAAACTGATCCAAATCTTCATTTTGGAAACCAGGGTTCATACTTATAAATACTACTTCAAAGTTTTTACTCTTGTCTTTTTTCAATTCTTGGAATAATTTTGCCAGCAAAAGACTGTCTTTTCCACCAGAAACTCCTACTGCTATCTTATCTCCATCTTCAACAAGATTAAACTCTTTTATAGCTTTTATAAATTTTGACCATATCTTTTTTCTATAAGTTGTTTTTATACTTTCTACTATTTCTTCTGCACTTTTCATCTCTTCATTAACCAAAAGTACTTCACAATAATTACTCATTATTTGCCTCCATAGACTATTATTTTTCATTTTATTTTATCATAAATTAAAGAATCTAAAAAGAATTTTTTACTTGTATAATAAACTTCTTTTGGAAGAAATTATAATAAATTTGACTTTTGAAAAAATATATGATATATTTAATCATAGTAATCCGATAGGATAAATAAATTTAAGGTGGTGATAGTATGAAAAGGATAGGAATATCAGCTAGTTTGACTGTAGATACTAGTAGTAGATTTGAAAACTACAAAATGGTCAGAGTAGCAGATAATTATATACAAACTATAGCAGGTCTAAATGCTATGCCATTTGTTTTGCCTATGATAGACAACGAAATAATCATAGAAGAACAAGTAAAAAACCTTGATGCTATCATATTATCTGGTGGTGAGGATATTAATCCAAAATACTACGGAGAAAAACCACTTTCTAAACTGGGAGAAATCTCAGACGCTAGGGACAAATATGATTTTGCCTTGGCAAAATATGCTCTTAAACACAATATTCCAGTACTTGGAATCTGTAGAGGTGCTCAGATATTAAATGTGATACTTGGAGGAACATTATACCAAGACCACAGTTATATTGGAAAAGAGACTCAAGAACATAATTATAGTGACCAAGAAGCTCTTGTTAGACATGAGATTTTTGTAGAAAAAGATAGTTTTATACATAATATTTTTGGTGACACTACTATGGTTAACTCATTTCACCACCAAAGTGTAAAAAAAATATCACCAAAACTTAGAATAACTGCATTAGATAGGGATGGGATAGTAGAAGCTTTTGAGGGTAGAAGTAAAGATAACCTTATTTTGGGAATCCAGTGGCATCCTGAGATGATGGCAAATAAAGGTAATAACAAAGAGATGATAGACTTATTTAGAGCTTTTATTAACTACGAAAAACCTCTAAGAGCTATTAAAAATAATAAATATATAGCTAATGTTAATTAGTTATGAACTTCTTGGATATTATAAAAATCCAAGTTTCATATAGCTAATATATAATAGCTATATTTTTTTACAATTTGATTTATATATCTACAAATTCTATAATATTATAATTATTTTCTTTTGTAAATTTTGTATTTTTAACAAATGATTAGATACTTTTTATAGTTTAATCAAAGATTTACTTTCAAAAAGTATAAAAATCAAAAATAATAATCTTTTATTTACAAAAGAAACTAAGAATATATTATTATAAAAAATGTTGACTATGGAAGTAGGGTATGTTATATTAAATCATATAAAACATATAGGAATACTTCGACATCTAAGGAGGTATAATGAAGAGAGTTGGTTTAACAGCATATATGACAGAAGATACGCATAGTTCATTTGAAAAGTATGATATTGTTCGTATTGCAGATAATTATATAAAATCGGTAGTTAAAGTAGGTGCAATACCTGTGGTACTGCCTTTAGTAGAAGATGAAAAAATAATAAAAGCTCAGTTAGAAGGAATAGATATCCTTATTATTTCTGGAGGTGAAGATGTAAGTCCTCATCTATACGGCGAAGAATTTCTTAAACACTGTGGAAATCCAAGTGTTCCTAGAGATTTGTATGAACTTAAATTAATACAATTTGCTCTTGAACTTAATATACCTATTTTGGGTATTTGTAGAGGAGCTCAAATCATAAATGTTGCTTTAGGTGGTAGTTTGTATCAAGATTTGTCTTATATAGAAAGTAATCAAATCAAACATAACAATATAACTAATCAATCTTACTTAAGTCATAAAATAAATATTAAACCCAATACTTTTTTAGGAAATATATACGGAGAAGAGATTTGGATAAATTCTTTTCATCATCAAAGTGTAAAAAAACTTGGAAAAGATTTGGAGTTGATTGCTAAATCTACTGATGATATTATAGAAGCTTTTGAAGGATCTGTTAATAATACTTTTGTACTTGGAGTACAATGGCATCCTGAAATGCTTGCAGCAAAAGATGATATAGCAATGTTAAAACTGTTTGATACTTTTATAAATAATAAATATTAATACTAGGAGGGGAACAATGAAAAAAATTTATTTGTTATTGTCAATATTAATTAGTGCTCTATTTATTACTGCTTGTGGTTCAAAAGAAAAAGAAGTTGCAAGTAATAATAATGAAACAAAAGAAAAAATCATTACTATCGGTATAGATAAAGATGCTGCAAATCTTAATCCTATTCTAATTTCAGAATTAGTTGGAGAATCATTTGCTGCTAATATATTTGATACACTTGTATCTTATAAAGATGATGTATCTACACCAGCACCTGCTTTAGCAGAATCATGGGATATATCGGAAGATGGTAAAACATATACTTTTAACTTAAGAAAAGGTGTTAAATTCCATAATGGTGAAGATTTTAGTGCTGAAGATGTAAAATACACTATAGATGAGATAAATAATCCTGATAATGCTTCACCAAGCAAACAGTTTTTCACTGTTGTTGAAGCAATTAATATCTTAGATGATTATACTATTGAGTTCAAACTTAACCAAGTATATCCTTCATTCTTATTAGCTCTTGGATCACCTCAAATAGGTATAGTTCCAAAAGATCATGTAGAAGAAGTTGGACATAATGTATTTGATAGAAATCCTGTTGGAACTGGTCCATTTATATTTGAAGAATGGGTACCTGACACAAATATTACTTTAGTTAAAAACCCTAATTACTGGGGAGGAATAGCTAACATAGACAAAGCTATCTTCAAACCTATTCCACAAGCTGAAGTAAGAAGTGTAGAGTTAAAATCAAATGGTGTTGATTTAGCTGTTGGTTTAACTTCTCAAGATATTGCTAGTTTCTCTAGTGATTCAAACTATATTGTTAAACAAGTTCCTGGTTTATCATTACAATATCTTGCATTCTCAGCTGTAAATGAAATAACATCAGATGTTAGATTTAGAAAAGCTGTTTATCATGCTACTGATTTTGCAAATGCAATACCTGGTATCTATGGAAACACAGGTGAAAGAGCATATTCATGGATTCCACCAGTAGTACTTGGAAACGACTTAGACTACATGAAATCAAGAGCACTTCCTTATGACGAAGAAAAAGCAAAAGAATTATTTGATGAATTAATAAAAGAAGGTAAATTAGCTAAAGGACAAGTTATTCCTATCTTGTCACCACAAGATCAATATAGATCAGGCATTGCTACTGCTGTTGCTTCTAGTTTAATCAAATTTGGATTCAAACCTGAAGTACAAACTCTAGAATTTGGTACATTATTATCTTCTACTGAAGAAGGAAAAACAGCAATCTTCCTATTGGGATGGGGTTCTGTTCCTGATCCAGATAGATGGACATACTCAATCTTCCATACAGAAGCTGGTAAACAAAACCGTTCTGCATATTCAAACGATATTGTTGATGGAAGTCTTGAAAAGGGTAGAAGTACTGTAGATGCAAAAGAAAGAGAAGAAGCATATAAAGTAGCTATGAGAAAAGCTCTTGGTGAAGATTATATCCATATTCCATTAACTTTCAAAACTATCACTACAGTTTCAAATACTAAAGTAGAAAATTTTGAACCTTCACCGCAAGGTTACATATACTTATTTACACCTACTAAAAACGTAAATATAAAATAAGTAGATTGAAAGTAGAGAAGTTTCTCTACTTTTCTTTACTATATAAAGATAGATAAAATGGGGGTTTTATGTTTAATTATATATTAAAAAGACTCTTTATCATGATAGGAATACTTATATCATCTTCACTTATAATTTTCCTTATTATGAAATCTGCTCCTGGAGACCCTGCAACAGTTTTACTTGGAGAAAATGCTACAAAGGAGTCTATTGAAGAAGTTAATAAAAAATATGGTTTGGATAAACCATTACATATACAATATTTTAAGATGATGAATAATCTCGTAAATGGTGAGTTAAAATCTATCTATTACAAAGAAAATGTTTTAGTACTTGTTGTAAGAAGATTACCAGCTACAGCTTCACTTGGTTTATTTGCTGTTTTTTTAGCTGTTGCTATTTCTTTGCCACTGGGTATTATCTCTGCTGTAAAGAGAAATTCTATTATTGATTATATGGCTATGTCTAGTGCATTACTTGGAGTTTCTATTCCTGTATTTTTTACTGGGATTTTATTAATGTATCTTTTTGCAGTAAAACTAAGGATTTTGCCTGCATCAGGTTATGGCGGAAGTTTTTTTTCAGTAGAAGGATTTAAATACTATATCTTACCTGGAGTTTCATTATCATTTGTACTTATGTCTTCTACCCTACGTCTTACACGTTCTTCCATGTTAGATGTACTTAATGAAGATTATATGCGTACTGCAAAATCTAAAGGTTTAAAAAATTCAAGTATCATACTTAAACACGGTTTGCCAAATGTACTTATTCCTATAGTTACAAATGTAGGAAACCAAATAGCAACAGTTTTTGCAGGAGCTATACTAACAGAAACTGTATTTGCATGGCCAGGTATAGGTAGACTTGCTATAGATGCAGTAGCAAGAAGAGACGAACCACTTGTATTTGGAGCAATTATATTTTTAACTGCTTTATATGTATTAGTAAATTTATTAGTTGATATTATCTATGTATTAATAAATCCACAAATAACTTATAACTAGGAGGAGATATGAAAGATATAATAAAAGAGCATAAATTCTATTCTTTTATAAGTATAGTTAATCTATTTATCTTAACTATTTTTCTAAAAGATATTAACAAAAGTAAAGATCACTTAATTTCATATATTATATTTTTATCTCTAACTTTGTTTATTTCTTTTATCTTTTACAAGAGTATTAGAGAATTTAGAAATGAAAGTGAGAAATATAGAAAAACTAAGTTATTTTTAAATAAAATCAAAAAAAATAAAAATTCAGTACTTGGATTTATATTAATTATTTTTATGTTTTATATGGCTATATTAGCTCCATTTTTGGTAAAACATAATCCTATCGAACTTGACTGGGCTAACTTGTTAAAGAAACCTACTGGTGATTTTATCTTTGGTACAGATGAGTTTGGAAGGGATATATATTCTCGTATAGTTTATGGTTCACGTGTAGCTCTTGGTATAGGAGTTATTGCTGTTTTTATAAATAGTTTTATTGGAACTACCCTTGGTTTAATCTCGGGATATTACGGTGGACTAATAGATAGTATTATTATGAGATTGGTAGAAATTTGGAGTTCTATACCCTTTATTTTATTAGCTATAGTAATGATTTCTGCATGGGGTTCTAGTATATTTAATCTTATTATTATCGTTAGTATAACTAATATTATGGGTTTTGTTCGTATAGTTCGTAGTAGTGCTATGAGTATAAAAAATATGGATTATATCCATGCAGCAAAAGTTATGGCTATTCCAGACTGGTATATTATCCTAAAACATCTATTGCCAAACTCTATAGGTCCTATTATTGTATTATCTACTTTACGTATAGGTGATACTATCCTTACTGTTGCTGGATTGTCATTTTTAGGTTTGGGAGTAAAAGCTCCTACACCTTCATGGGGTGCTATGTTATCTGCTGGACAAAAGTTCTTAGGTACAAGTTTATATCTTTCTCTAGTTCCAGGTGTATTTATCCTACTTACAGTATTTGGATTTAATCTACTAGGAGATGGTTTGAGAGATGCATTTGACTCTAAACTGAAATAAAAGGAGCTACTATGGAAAAAGATAATATATTAGAAGTAAAAAATCTTAAAACTTATTTTTATACAGATGAAGGTATAGTAAGAGGCTGTGATGATGTATCATATTCGATTAAAAGAGGAGAAACTCTTGCTCTTGTTGGTGAGTCAGGATCTGGCAAATCAGTAAGTGCCATGTCTATACTAAAACTTATCCCCCAACCACCAGGAAAAATAGTAGAGGGAGAGATTATATATAATGGGGAGAATTTGGTAGAAGCTAATGAAAAGAGGATGAGAGAAGTTAGAGGAAATGATATTTCTGTTATATTCCAAGAACCTATGACTTCACTTAACCCACTACTAAAGATTTCTAAACAAATTATGGAACCTCTTATACTTCATCAAAATATGAAAAAAAAGGAAGCTAAATTAAAAGCAATTGAACTACTTAAATTAGTAGGAATTTCAGATGCTGAAAAAAGAATAAATCAATACCCCTATGAAATGAGTGGGGGAATAAAACAAAGAGTAATGATAGCTATGGCTTTAGCTTGTAAACCAAGTTTACTTATTGCAGATGAGCCTACTACAGCACTTGATGTTACTATACAAGCACAAGTTCTTAGTCTTATTGACAATATGAAGAAAAAATTAAATATGTCTATATTAATGATAACTCATGACCTTGGAGTTGTAGCAGAAGTTGCAGACAAAGTGGCTGTAATGTATTGTGGAGAGATAGTTGAGTATGGAAGTGTAGAAGATATCTTCTACCATTCAAAACATCCCTATTTAATAGGGTTAAAAAAATCAATCCCACATCTTGATCAAAACCATGAAGAACTTTATGCTATAAAAGGTCTTATTCCCGATACACGTAAAGAGATTATTGGATGTAAATTTGCTGATAGATGTCCAAATGTAATGGATATTTGTAAGAAAGAAAAACCTCAAATAACTAGATTTGAAGGGGAACATTATGTTAGATGTTACCTATATAAGGAGGGAAATTAATGGATGAGATACTAAAAGTAGAAGATCTAAAAGTTTATTTCCCCATAAAAAAAGGGGTATTTTCAAAAGAAAAAGTTTATGTAAAAGCTGTTGATGGTATATCATTTGATGTAAAAAAAGGAGAAACAATAGGGCTTGTAGGTGAGTCTGGCTGTGGAAAAACATCTACAGGAAAAGCTATTGTTGGTCTTAATAATATACACGAAGGTAGTGTTTCTTTTGAAGGCAAAAACCTTTTAGAATACAAAAAAAATGAGTTAAAGAAACTCAAATCAAATATACAAATGATATTCCAAGATCCATATTCTTCCCTTGACCCAAGGATGACAGTTAGAGAAATCTTACTTGAACCTCTAAAGTTTCATAAAAAAAATGAAAACATAGAAGATTTGTTGCTAAAATATGTAGAGTTAACTGGCCTTCGTAAAGAAGATTTGAATAGGTATCCCCATCAGTTTTCTGGTGGACAAAGACAGCGTATAGGAATAGCTCGTGCTCTTGCTCTAGAGCCAAAAGTGATTATTGCTGACGAACCAGTTTCAGCCCTTGATTTGTCTATACAAGCACAAATAATCAACTTAATGATTGATTTGCAAAAAAGATTAGGTTTATCATATATTTTTATCTCACATGATTTGTCTGTAGTAAAACATATCTCTGATAGGATAGTTGTTATGTACCTTGGGCAAATAATGGAAGTTAATACTAGTGACAAACTTTATGAGGAACAATATCATCCCTATACAAAATCTCTTATTTCTAGTATTCCTATTCCAGACCCTAGAAGAAGAGGGAAGAGAAAACTTATAGAAGGTGAGATTCCTTCACCAATAAATTCACCTAAGGGTTGCAAGTTTTGTACAAGGTGTCCCTATGGAGATGAACTGTGTAAAGATAGGAAGCCAGAGTTGGTAGAAGTCGGTCCTGGTCATCAAGTTGCTTGTCACCATTATAAAAAGATTAATAATCTAATATAAACTACTAAGTACTAAAAGAATAGTTATCAGATTTATTTTGCCTTTAATTAAAAGTAATTATTAACTATAAAAAAGAAAGTGATAAAAACTAGTTTATTAACATGTATGGGTGTTATTAATAACACCCATACAATTTATAGTTTTATTTCTCTATAAATAAAAACGACTAATTCTTTTATAAAATTAGTCGTTTGTTTTACCTCAACACCTTATTCAATTAGAATATATGAAACATTTTTACTTGTGAATAATCAAAAGGATTCCCTTCTACTATCTCATTATATAGTACTTCATATTTAATATCGGCTTTTGCTTTTACATAATACTTCATTCTACTTGCTTGATCTGGAGTGCTATTTGCTATCTCAACAATCTTTTCATCCAAAGAAGCAATCTTCTCTAATTGCTTTTCTGAATAAGCAACACTTGTATCTTTAGTTATTTCTACTGTTCCAGTTTTCATGCTATCAAGCAAGTTAGCATATTCTCTTTCTGCTTCTAGATCAACTTTTTCTCTTACCAAATCTCTTACATTACTCCATTTAATACTTTCTTCCTTAAGAACCGTTTCAAGTTTGTTATCAACTTTGCTTATTTCACTTTGATAATCTCTAACTTCTGCCATTGCCAAACTACTTACCAACATCAATCCTACTAATAATTTTTTTTTCATAAAAATCTCCTCCTTAATCTCTTAAACTGATTATAATATAAAATGTAATATCATTCAATATAGGTTACACAAACTGTAGTTGATTTTGCACAAATTAATTAAACCTATACACAGAATTAATTAATTATTAAAATTAATTAATTAATTTATTGATTTTTTAATACAAAGTAATCATAAAACTTTTTTTTGTCAAAAAAGTGTCAATTATGTGGCAGTTGTGTGACAAAATTATATTTTCGAATCTATATTTAAAGAGTTTGTGTAGAAAAATCAATGAAAAACTTTTTTAATTTTTTTTAATTTTTTTTTAATTAATTTTATCTGTTTTTAAAATAATTTTTTACAAAAAAAACTAGCTTCTACAAACTAGTTTTTCAAATCATTATTCATTTTATAAGTTTCTATAAAATCTATAATTTATGTTGTTACTTTTGTCTTGATACAAAAGTAACCAAAAAATCAAGTCTTGTTATAAGAAATAAGATTAAGTAGACACTACATTCACTAAATTTCAAAACTCGCTTTTGAGCTCAAACAATTGAAATTTTACGTTCATTTCGTTAACTTAATCTAAATTTCTTA
>CAZHXU010000117.1:0-9752 GCA_964536535.1 uncultured Fusobacteriaceae bacterium | reverse complement strand
CTTTTATAAACTAATTTTTATAGGAATTGATTTGATAGGAAGATTTAATTTATAAGTATAAAAGTTTAAGTTGCCTTCTACTTCTACCCCTTCACTTCCTAATTCTATTTTTTCTTTTCCATCTAAGTAATACAAGTCTTTTAGAACAAAATTAATAACAAGAATTTTTTCTTCATTTTTACCAAAGTGTAAAATTGAATAATCTTTACTAGTACCAATTTGTGTCAAATACGATTCTTTACTAAGGGTCAAACCTAAATCAAAATTGTTTTTTCTTCGACTACTAGTATCGATTTCGATACCTATATTTGGGTCTATTTTATTTGATGCTTTTCTAAATAATTCTTTTTTTTCACCAGCTATTCTTACATATAATTTACTTTCGACAAAAACTTTTATTTTTTCTCCAGTATTATTTTTAACAGTCAAATTTACATTTTCACTAGGATATTCTTCTAAAAGAATTTCATCTATATTAAAGACAAAAGAATCATCAGTTAAAATCAAATTTTTTTCTACATTAGAACAAGCAAATAAAAACATAGTACTTAATAGAATTAATATTTTTTTCATATAATCACCTCAAGTAATTATATGATGTTCCTAGTATTATTTCAATATCAAATAGAAATTATTAATTATATATATGAAATAAAAGAGTTTAATTCTTGACAACAGAAGTAAATTATATTTATAATATGGATATTTCTAAAAGGAGTTGATACAGTGGAAAATATTTTAAGAGGAAATAGATATTTTGAATGGAGAAATGACCTTACTATAAAAGGACAAGTTAGTTTAATGCTATTATTTACTTTTTTAACAGGAGTTTCTGCATTAGTAAAAATCCCTCTAGGGTTTACTCCAGTTCCAATAACAGCTCAAACTTTGGTTGTTTTATTAGCTGGATTATTTCTAAAAAAAGAGTGGGCATTAAAATCTCAATTACTTTATATAACAATGGGAGTAATGGGGGTAAAATGGTTTTCTGGAGGTAGAGCAGGTCTTAGTGTTCTAACAGGTGCTACTGGAGGATATTTAATAGGTTTTGTTATTGCTTCTTATCTTATTGCTTATATAAGAGAAAAATATGATAATAATACTAGTTTTATAGCTAATCTACTTTTATTATTTGGAACAGGTTTATTAGTAATCTTTGGATTAGGATTGTTCCAATTGGCTATTTGGTTTAGGGTAGCAAATGGAGAATTTTTACCAATAAATTCTTTATTAAATATGGGATTAAATCCATTTTTATTAGGAGAAATTATCAAAATATCACTAGCTATTTTTGTAGCTAACACATTTAAAAATAATTAAATATAAAAGAGGTTAAAGTATTAATTTAACCTCTTTTTCTATTGGAATTAAAAATTTTATCTAAAAATTTTTATATAACTCTCTTCTATTCATTATATGATTTACATAATCTTTTGTTTCTTTAGGAATTTTATTTGATTTTGCAATAAAATCAATTAAATCTTCTTCCGAATAATTATTAACATTAATTATAGATTCTATATGTTTTTGAACATTACCAATGCCCCAGTTATATGAAGCAAGAGCAAGAATCATTTTGTTATTTTGATTATTAATTTTCTTAAAATGATTATTTACAAGTATATATAAATAAGTACTTCCAAGAGTTATATTATTTTTTGGAACAAATAAATATTCTGGAGAAGGACTAATATAATGACCAGTAAGATATCCATAAGCATCTTTCCCACCAGAACTAGGTATAAGTTGCATTAAACCATAAGCACCTGCATTTGAAATAGCCATAGGGTTAAAGTGAGATTCAGTATGGATTATTGCGTAAATAATATCTTTTGGAATATTAAACTGCTCAGAATTTAGATTAACAATTTCTTTATATTTTTTTGCTCTTAATTCCAAATGATTTGGTAACATATCAATTTTTACTTTGTAAACGTCTTTTTTATTGCCTTTGATGTTTTTGCTTTCTTTAATTATATTATCAACAATATTGTATACATAAGTTTCTCGTTTATCTTTTTCATAAGGCAATTGGTCATCTAATAAGTAGATTTTTTCACCTTTTTTTACTTCTACTTTTTTTTCAAGCGCCTCTAAAATACTTTTACTTAAAAGTTTTTTATTTTCTTCCAAAGATTTATTATCTTCATCAATAAGAGCAAATTCTAATTGCCCCTTTTCAAAATCAATATAAGCGTATGTTCTATTGTCTTTAGCATATTCAATATATTTTTCTGGAGTAGATTTTAGATGTTCCCCCCAAATTTGGTCAATTGCTTTAAACCTAGTTTCCATATTCAAAAGATACTTTTCTTCAGCATCTCGAAGTTTCTCTTCTGCTTTTATCTCCATCTCTTCTCTTTTAATAATACTCTCTTTAAAGTATTCGTCTACATTATTACTATAAATAGAAAAAATAATAATAAAGATTAAAAAATACTTCATATTATTCACCTAATCTTTCTTCCTCTTTCTTCTCAAGTTCCTTTAAACTCTCTTCTTTTAAGTATTCAAACAAACTTTCATCATCTCTCCACTCATTAAGACCTTTTTCGGCTTTTTTTATAAGTTCAGCTTTTTCCAAATCTCTTTCTATAAAAGGTTTTTCCATTTCTACTTCGTTTATCTCTTCTTCAGTTGCATTTTTATTATAAATATCTGAAAAGTCATCATTATTTAATGTAGAATATTCTTCTTCCTTTTTTTCTTTTAACTCTAAACCTAAATCTTCAAGTGGTATTTTTTCTTCAATTACTTCAAGTTCTTCAATAAAAACTTCTTCTTTTGCTTCTACTACAACTTCCTCTACTATACTTTCTACTCCCTCTTCTACTACTTCCTTCCTAAATAATTTAGGTCCAGCATAAAAAGCCAGTAATACTAGTAGTATAGCTGCTATAGGGATCAACAAATTTTTTTTTGTGGAATATTTTCTTTTTCTATACTTCATAATAAATCCTTTCAAATCATTTCTAAACTATCTACCTATATTATCGATAATATAGAAAAAATCTATAGTTCAAAATAGATTATAACATAAATTAAATTATTTAAGAAAAGTTGAAGAGCGAGATTTTCTTATAAATACCATGTGTAATTCTCAAGAAAAATGTGTTAAAATAGTAGATAGAATGGGAGGGGTTTATGGAGGTACAAAATGAAACAATGTATATAGTTGAGGAGTTTTACGGTACTTCCTTTGACCTATTAAATGGTGATGAAGTAGGGAAAAAACTTAAGAACAAATATACTATAAAAGCTGTTGTTTATAAGGGGTCTAATTCGAGAATATATTTGTTAGAAGACGAAGGTAAAAATAAATATATAGGAAAAGTTCTTGTAGAAGAAGGTTTATATAAATATATTTATAATGAAAGAGATATTTTGAAAAATTTAGATGGGGAAATTTGTCCAAAATTTATAGAATTTTATGAAGAGGATAATATTAATCCTCCAATATTAATTATGGAATATATAAAAGGACAAGATATTTTTAATATTATAGATAAAAAAGAAGTAATAAAAAAAATACTTAAAGTTTATGAGTTACTTGAAGAAAAGAATATTTTTCATGGTGACATCAAAATAGAGAATTTGATATTAACTAAAGAAAGTATCAAAATATTGGATTTTGGTTTAGCTAATATAAAAAATCAGCAGCTAGGAACAGTAAAATATATGGCTCCTGAGACAATAAAAGAAGAAATAAAAGATTTAAATTCAGACATATATACTTTAGCACTTATGATTTATGAGTATCTTTATGATTACCCATATAACATAGAAAAAATTCCAAATGAAATAGTAGAAAAAAGAATAAGATATAAAGATGATTTTTATCTAGATTTGTTATTACTTTCAAATTTGAACAAAATACCTTCATTTAGATTTAAGTCTATAAAAGAATTTTCAACTATGCTTAATATTTATTATTTTATAAAAGAAACACCTGAAGGTATTAGTAAAGAAGATTTTATAAAAAATTATAAAGAAAAATTTTCTAAAGATGATTATAAAAATTTTTATTATTCTTTATACAAAAGTAAAGTAGAAAAATCAGAATTTTTAATTGAAGAAATTGATTTTTTAATTGATTTATATATGAAAGAATCTAATTATAGAATTAGAGATAGTATACATACTTTTTACCAGTTTCTTTCAAAGGTTTATAACAACATAGATGAGGAAGGGTTTTTGGTAGAAGTTAAAAATAGAATTATAAAATATTTAGATGAAAACTTAAAAAAATTGGAGTTTGACTTTGACAAAAAAGAAGCAGAAAGTATACTTTTAGATTATTATAAAAAAACTACTTTAGAAGGGTCTAGAGAAGCAGAATATAGTTTAAGTCTTTATTACAAAGATAAAAATTTAGATATGGCAATGGAAATGTTAGAAAATTTATGTAAAATCGATTATCCTAATAGTTACTACCAACTAGGAGTTATATATAATACTTTATTCAATAATGACTATGAAAAAAGTTATATATATTTTTTGAAAGGTGCAAAATTAGGTCATAGAGGATGTCAAAATCAATTAGGTTTGATGTATAGATTTGGTTATGGAGTAGAAAAAGATTTGCAAGAGAGTTTTAATTGGTATCTAAAAAGTGCTAAAGGTGGTCATGTAGCTGCTCAAAATAATCTTGGGTTTATGTATAAAAATGGTTATGGAGTAGAAAAGAATTATATAGAAGCTCTTAATTGGTACAAAGCTTCTGCTCTAAATGGAAATAGTTCAGCTCAAGTTAATTTGGCTTTTATGTACAGAGAAGGTTTAGGCATAGAAAAAAACTATGAAGAAGCTCTTAAATGGTACAAAAAAGCAAGTGAAAATGGGAATATTAATGGACAAGTCAATTTAGCAAAAATGTATCTTGAAGGTTTAGGTACAGAAAAAAATTATTCTTTAGCTTTAAAATTGCTAAAAATAGGTGTGAAAAATAATAATCACCAAGCAAAAACTTATTTAGCTCATATGTATCAGTATGGCTTAGGCCTTAATAAAGATGAAAATTATGCTAAGGAGTTATATGAAGAAGTAGTAAAAAGTGGATTTAGTTTAGCCCAGTATTTTTACGGAAAACTTCTTATAGAAGGAGAACAGAAAGATTATGAACAAGGTATAAAATACCTTAAAAAAAGTGCAAAACAAAAAAATACAGAAGCAATGTTATATTTAGCAAATATATATATAGAAGGAAAAATTACTGACAAAAGTTTTGTTAAGGGTAAAAAATGGTTAGAAAGTGCTGCTAATGAAGGGGATAGCAAAGGACTTTATGAATTAGGAAAGATATATTTTGAAGGAAAAGAAGTATTACAAAATTATACAAAAGCATTTGATTATATATTACATAGTGCCAAACTTAATAATAAAGATGGTCAAAAATTACTTTCTATAATGTATAAAAATGGATATGGAGTAAAAAAAGACTTTGGTGAAGGGGAGATGTGGGCTAATCTTTCTGGATTTGTAGAAGAAATAGTTGAAGATATAAAAGTAGAAAATATTTTGATAGATGAAGATATAAAAAAAGAAAAGAATATAGAAGAAATAGTAGAAGAAAAAATAGAAAAAAAATCGAGATTTAAAAGAATATTTGGTAAGTAGGGGAAAAAATGAAAAGTTTAATCTATTCAATTGGTGAAATTGAAGAAAAATCAAGGATGATTTATAATGAAAGACAAATAAAAAAAGATTGGTTAGCAAAACATATGGAGATATTATCTTCTAAAACTGTTTTGAAAGACTTAAAATTAGGTGAAAGTTATTATTATGATGCCCAAGATACAGAAGATAAGTATGAAAAATTTAGACTGTATCAACAAGCTATAGGGCATTTTTATCTAGCCTACTTTAGAAGTAGTGGTAAAGATAGAAAAGCTGAAAGAGACTTAGAAAAAGCTAAAGAAGAGTATCATACTCACTTATTTACTTATTTTCTAAAGGGTGTAGATGATTTTAATTACTATAAAGAAGATTTGAAATTTTTAGAAGAATTAAAAAGAGTAATAGAAATGGGTGAAAAATTACCAGGTGTTTTGGAAGTTTTAGAAAAATTTAAAGAAAATAGAGACGCTTATATATTATTTGATAATATAATGAACCTTAAAGAAGAAAAAATTGATTTGGTAAGAGAAGAGATAAAAAAGTATAAAAATAGTAAAAATGAAGTAATAAAAATAATAACTAAAGAGATACAAAAAAGATATGAAAAAGAGATGTTGTATCTTGAAAGCATTAGTAGCGATAGAGTTTTGTTTATTAAAGCAAATAGGATAAAGATACAAGAAGGTTTAAAATTTATTAGGTATTTTAATAGTAAAAACTATATTTACTTAAAAAATCTAATTACAAAGTTTTTTTCATATAGAAGTATTAGTTTATTTATTGAAAATGAATATAGTTATGAAGACTATGAAGGTTTAATTAGAAATTATAGTATTTTTGAGAGAGTTGAAAATATAAAAGAAAGTAATAGGGCTATTGAAGAAATGAGAGGTATACTCCTAAGGGCTTTAAGAGACTATAACAAAATTTATGTTTCCCATAATTTTCAGAAATTATTTCTTAAAGATATAGATTTTTATCCAAATTATATTTATTTAGTAGAAAAATTTATTAGAAAAATAGAAAGTATGGATTTAGACATATTAAAAGAATTAGATTATTTAAAAAACCTTGATAAAGAAATAGATAAAAATATAAAAATTGAAGAAATAATGACTATGTTATCAAGAAGTAATCTTACTTTTGCAGAAGAACTTAATGGAAAACTTGGAGAAATGCATAAAAAAAATGAAGAAGGATATGATGATGTATCTGATTTTTCTTTGAAAATAATAGATAAAAAAATGGATAAATTATATACAATACTATATAAAAATAGGATTAGTATAGGTAGAAGTGATGAAAATGATTTTGTTTTAAAAAATAAATATATTTCAAATAATCACATCCTTATTAATCTTGAAAAGAATGAAATCATTAATTTAAAAAATGAAAAAGGTCCTATAACTTATGTAAATAATAAAAATGAAATAATAGAAAAAGTAAACATACATCAAGATAGAATAAGAGAAATTAATCTAGGGAATTTATTTACTTATCAAATATCAGAAACTATTGAGAATACTATTGTTTTTGATCCTTTAGAAGAAAAAACAAATAAAAAATATTTGAAAGATTTTGAATTAAGTTCATTCTTAAAAGAAAAAGTAATTTTTTTAAATAAAAAAAATGATATATTTATAGATACTGAAAGATTTAGAGTAGATAAAGAAGGGGATTTAGAAGTATCTATAGGAAAAATAATTAAGATAGGAAGAAATAAAAATTCAAGAAGCATTAAGTTTGGATTAAATTATTTCGATAATAGGTTTGAGTATGTATTAGAAAGAATATAAAGGAGGCATTATGAAAAAAATATTAATAGCCCTTGCAGTTGCAAGTATGATAATAAGTGGATGTAGTAATAAAGAAACTGGTCTTAAAGGTGGAAACCTTGCTAGTGAGGTAGAAGTAGTAGAAAGAGAACCTGTAATAGGTCAAAAGAAAATTGATAGAACAAGACCTTTAGAAGAACCTACATGGGTAACTTCTACTTATAAAGCTACTTCCCAATTTCCAGAATACGAATTATTTGTAGGTATATCTACATTTACAGGTAATGAAAGAGATTCGGTAAGATTAGCTGAACAAGATGCTATACAAAAAGCTATTACTTATCTTGGTACATATGGCGAAAATAACTTGAAGAAAGTTTTTAGCACTGCTGGAGTTGATTTTGTAGATGTTGCAGAAGCAAGTGAAGAAAAAGTAAGCCAAATCAGCAAAAATTTTGCAGAAGGAATAAAAACTTTAGAATCATATACTGAATGGGGAGAAAGATATTCTTCTAAGCAAATATGGGAAACTTATGTACAAACATATGTTTTATACGGATTAGAAAGGGAAGCTTATAGAAAAGCTCAAGAAGAAATAAAAGAAAGCCAAAAAGAAATATTAAAGGAAAAAGCTATAGCTGAGAGAAATGATGAAAAGAAAGCAGCATTAGAAAGAGCTATAAAAGAGTTAGACGAATTAACAGAGTAGGTGTATGTATGAAAAAACTTATATTTTTCCTTGTACTTGTTGTATTTGGTGCTTGTACTAATCTAGGAAGTAAAGAAGTAGAAGAAAATCAAAAAAAAATTATTACTAATCCTAAAGCATATGATTTTCTTATTGAAGAACAATATCCAGGAAATAGACCAGAATGGACATATAATCTTGATAGTGTAAAAGATAAGTATAAAGAATATGAATTGTTCACTGGAATAAGCTCTTTTTCTCAAGATGAATATACAGCAACAAAACTAGCTGAAGAGAATGCTATAAATCAAATTGCAAAATATTTGGGTGTTTATATAGAAAGTGAACTTAAAAGTTATAATTTTAAAGAAACTAAAGATAATACAGAAACTTTTTCTACAAGTATAGAAGAAAAAACTAAACAAGTAGTAGAAACATTTGCGAAAAATTTGAAAGTACTGGAAAAGTATGTTGAAAAAGGTCAATTTTATGATCCAAGAGGATTTTGGCGACCTTATACAAGAGTAA
The DNA here is from genome assembly GCA_964536535.1 of uncultured Fusobacteriaceae bacterium. Classification (GTDB taxonomy): domain Bacteria; phylum Fusobacteriota; class Fusobacteriia; order Fusobacteriales; family Fusobacteriaceae; genus CAZFBB01. Next base: position 1,145 of record CAZHXU010000117.1, on the reverse strand, counting down.
TATTATTATATGGAGTAAAAATAAAAGGTTAGGATCTTCCTAACCTTGTTTTTATAATTTATATCAAACTAGTGTCTATAATCCACCAAGTTTCTTTATTTTCAAAGCCATTTTTTAAATAAAAGTCTTCTACTATCTTGGACTGGAAGTGTTCAGTAGAAGCTGTTACAAAATCACATTTTTTATTCATTTCATTTAAGAGTTTATTTACAATTAAAGTCCCATAACCTTTTTGTCTATAATCAGGATGTACTTGAATCCATTCTAAGGTACCTTCGTTAATTTCTTCATCATATTCGCCAATAACTAATGCTAATTTATTATTTTCACTATCAACTAGCCACCACCAATAATCTTTATTAAATGTAGGGTGAAGTTTAATTTTTTTAATAAATTCTTTTTTGATAGATAAACTTTCATAACATAATGAAATAAATTCCGAAACAGCAGCATCTTGATTATGTTTTACTTTTTTAAATTGGAGATTATTAGGTAAATCTAAAAGTTCAATATTTGATAATGATTTAGAAACTTTAATAATTCCTTTCATACTAGCCTTTTTCTTTTTCAATTTGTCACATAATTGATTATTATTTAAAATCAAACTTGTTAAACTTTTTACATCAGCATAATCTATACTATTAGCAAAAGGATAAACAACCCAAGCACTACCATTATGTATAGCAAAAAGATTATTTCCCATCTTTTTTATATAAGTTTCAGAACTATATAAAAATGATTTGATTTTCCATAGTGGAAGAGGTAACATAGAAGGATTTTTTAAATAAATTCGACTTATATAGTCGAAAAAAAGGTCTTTGTTCATCACTCAACTCCTAATTAGTTTCTAATATGAGTATACTTAATAAAAATAAAATTAGCAATAAAAAAAACAGCTTGTGCTGTTTATATTTTAAAGTGGTGGTTAGGGAAGGATTCGAACCTTCGAAGGCGGAGCCGGCAGATTTACAGTCTGCTCCCTTTGGCCACTCGGGAACCTAACCAGATATTTATGGTAGGGCGTAGGGGAATCGAACCCCTGTTGCCAGGATGAAAACCTGGAGTCCTAACCACTAAACGAACGCCCCATATGGTGCCGTTAATCGGAGTCGAACCAATCACCTGCTGATTACAAGTCAGCTGCT
>CAZHXU010000116.1:0-9798 GCA_964536535.1 uncultured Fusobacteriaceae bacterium | reverse complement strand
CTATCAAAAGGCTCTTTTATCCTTACTACTTAGCTATTATTTTTTGGAGAACTTTTTGCTTACTTTTTGGTTGGTTGCTAAAAAGTAAGTGGGCGACAGCCAAAATATAAAATATTTGAATCATTTAAATTATAGAATTTATAAAATTATGGGTATAAAAAAGACTGGCATAAGCCAGTCAAAATCTTAATAATCTGCATTTTTAGGTGTTCTTGGGAATGGTAATACGTCTCTTATGTTTTTCATTCCTGTAATGTACATAATCATTCTTTCAAATCCAAGTCCATATCCTGAATGAGGGAAACTACCATATCTTCTAAGATCAGTATAGAATTTGTAATCTTCACCTGCTAAACCATCTTCTGCCATTCTTTCTTCTAATAATGTGATTTCGTCTTCTCTTTGAGAACCACCAATTATTTCACCAATACCAGGAGCTAATAAATCCATTGCTCTAACTGTTTTTCCATCTTCATTTAACTTCATATAAAAAGCTTTAATGTCTTTTGGATAATCAGTTACAAATACTGGTTTTTTAAAGTGTTCTTCAGCAAGGTATCTTTCATGTTCAGTTTGTAAATCGATTCCCCACTCTACTTTATATTCAAATTCTTTTCCAGAATTAAGTAGTATATCTATTGCTTCTGTATAAGTTACTCTTCCAAACTCATTAGAAACTACATTATCTAATTTTTCCTTAAGTCCTTTTTCTATAAATTTATTAAAGAATTCCATTTCTTCTGGAGCTTCTTCTCTTACATAATTAATAATAAATTTAATCATATCTTCTGCTACATCCATGTTAAGATCTAAATCAGCAAAAGCTATTTCAGGTTCTATCATCCAAAATTCATTTGCATGTCTAGTTGTATTAGAGTTTTCCGCTCTGAACGTAGGTCCAAAAGTATAAACATTTCTAAATGCTGCACAGAAAGTTTCAACATTTAATTGTCCACTAACAGTTAAGTTAGTTTCTTTACCGAAAAAGTCCTCTGAATAATCAATTTGACCATTTTCAGTTTTTGGAAGGTTATTAAAGTCTAAAGTAGATACTTTAAACATTTCTCCAGCTCCTTCACAATCACTTCCTGTTATAATAGGAGTATGTACATATACAAATCCTCTGTCATTAAAGAATTTATGAATAGCATATGCAACTAATGATCTAACTCTAAATACAGCTGAGAAAGTATTTGTTCTAGGTCTAAGATGTGCAATAGTTCTTAGGTATTCCATAGTATGTCTTTTGTTTTGTAATGGATAATCTAAGTCAGCTTTTTGAATTACTTCTACTTCAGTAGCTTTTACTTCAAAAGTTTGTCCACTACCTTCTGATTCAACTAAAGTTCCTCTAATTACTAATGATGAAGCGATACTTACTCTTGAAACTTCATCAAAGTTTGTTAGTCCTTCTTCAAATACTACTTGAACTCCATTAAAGAATGAACCATCATTTAATTCAATAAATCCAAAGTTTTTTGAAACTCTGATTTTTCTAACCCATCCCTTTATTTCAATTTCACTTCCAAGATGAGCTTTTGTTTCTCTGTATAACTCTTTTACAGTTAGCTTTTTCATCTTACTCCTCCTATTAATTAATCTTGTTATTTTCTTGTGGATCTACAATTTTTACATTGTCTAAGTGACCTCTTACTTGAGCTCTAAATTTTTCTAAATATAACTCTCTATACTTAGCTCTTTCTTTTGCTTCTTCGGGGTTTAATTCCCTTTCTTTTGCTAAAGCAGCATAATGATTGACTTTTTTAATTATGTCTTTCATCTCCATTTTATCTTCCTCCAATTATTAAATTTTAAAAATAAAGTTAATAATTTTTAAGTTTTCATATAGTTATAATTTTAAGATATATAGGTATTTTTTTATCTTAACTCTACTTTAAAAATTTAATAAAAAAAGCCCTTCACCGTATTAGTGAAGGGCATAATAAATTTGTCTATTATACACATTTTACTAAGTACGGACTTTTGTCGATACCCTTTAGCGTAACGTGCTAATGACGTCTAAATCTACTAAGCAATTGCTTTTCGGTTAGCTGCTCCGAGGTGTTCTTCATTTTAGGCTTTGTTGTTGGACTCACACCGTCTCCAACTCGCTCAGAACTACTTCCTAAAGTTACTCTCCTCATCATGGCATTTAATCTTATATTTTTTTACATTATAACTATTTTCTACTTTTATGTCAAGTTATATAATACTTGCAAGAAAGCATTCAATTTATTTACTTAGATACATTTAATATAAATTAATTATAATAATTCGATTCCTGCTTTTTCACATTTTTCTTGCATATCAGCTGGCCATAATGAAGCTTGTACTTCTCCAATATGTGCTTTTTCTAAGAAAAACATACATATTCTAGATTGTCCAATTCCCCCACCAATAGTATATGGTAATTTACCTTCTAATAATTGTTTGTGGAAATCTAATTCTCTCCTGTCATCTGCTCCTGCAATCTTAAGTTGTTTATCAAGAGATTCTTCCGATACTCTTATTCCCATAGAAGAAAGTTCAAAAGCTCTATTAAGAACTGGGTTCCAGAATATAATATCTCCATTTAATTCCCAATCATCATAATCTGGTGCTCTTCCATCATGTTTTTCTCCTGATTTTAAAACTCCACCAATTTTAGAGATAAATACTGCACCATGTTCTTTAGTAATTTCATCTTCTCTTTCTTTTGGAGTAAGTGTTGGGTACTTGTCTTCTAGTTCTTGTGTTGTGATAAAAGTTATTTCTTTTGGTAATTCCATAGTTAAATATCTATATTCAGCTTTTATAAAATCACTAGTTCTTTTAAAAACATCATAGATTTTTTCTACAGTTTCTTTTAATGTAGCTTCTGTTCTTGCTTCTTTTTTGATTACTTTTTCCCAATCCCACTGGTCAACATAGAATGAATGTAAGTTACTTAAGTCTTCATCTCTTCTAATTGCGTTCATATCTGTATATAATCCACTATTTGGGCTAAATTTATATCTGTGTAATGCCATTCTCTTCCATTTTGCAAGTGAATGAACAACTTGTATCAAATCTCCTGATTTTAAATCAAATTCTACTGGTCTTTCAACTCCGTTTAAATCATCGTTAAGTCCTGTTTTAGGGTTAACGAATAATGGAGCTGAAACTCTTGTAAGATTAAGTGCGTCAGCTAAATTCTCTTGAAAAAAGTCCTTTAATTTTTTGATGGCAATTTCTGTTTCTAATAAACTTAATTTACTTTTATATCCTTCTGGTATTGTTAATAAATCTGACATATTCTTACCTCCTAATTTTTTTCAAGTGATGGCGCCTATCACTTTTTTCTTTAAAATAAAAAATGGTTCTTCACATTACAGTGAAGAACCAGGTATTTACATATACTAAAAGAAACCCTTGACTCTACTGGGTACGGAAGCTATATTTCTATAGTCGATACCTGCTAGCTGTAACGTGCTAGTAACGGCTAAGTCTACTAAGCTTTTATTGCTTTTCGGTTAGCTGCTCAGAGGTGTTCTTCACTAAAGGCTTCGTTGTTGGACTCTCACCATAACCAACTCGCTCATAACTACTTCCTATAGTTACTCTCCTCGTCATTGCATTTTACGTCGTTATTTTGTTGTTGATAGGATTATATTATATACCAACTTTAATGTCAACAAGATTTTTCATATATTATATAAATGATTTTTATTTTGCTTGATTTCACTAAGTTTTCATTTAATTGTATTTTTAAAAAAATACAATTTTTATATATTTTTCTTTAGGAATGATAATATTTAAAATGTAAATAAAATATATGACTTATATATATTTTTTTTATCTAAAAAGTAATGGTAGAATTATCAAAATAAGGAGGTTGTTATGTTAATTAGGAAGGGAAAAGTAGAAGATATAGAAGGAATTAGAGGTATATACAATGAAGCAGTGAAAAATACTACTGTGACTTTTGATACAGAAGAAAAATCATATGAAGATAGATTAGAATGGTTTGAAAAATATAATGATAAATATGCATTAGTAGTTTGTGAAGAAAATGGTGTAGTTCTTGGATGGGGATCTTTTAGTAAATACTCAGATAAACTTGCTTATGATGGTACTTGTGAATTATCTATATACATAGATAAAAACCATAGAAATAAAGGGATAGGAAAGAAAATATTGGAAGATTTGTTAAAAAGAGGGAAAGAAAATGGAATAAGAGTAATTTTATCAAGAGTAACAAAAGATAATATAGTTAGTCAAAAAATTCACGATAACTATGGTTTTGAATTAGTAGGAATAATGAAACAAGTAGGATATAAATTTGGTAGATATTTGGATGTATGTATCTATCAAAAACTAATATAATAATTTTTTATAGATTATAACTCTAGTAATATTTTTCAAATAGAGTATAATAAGTAAAAGGGGTGATTTTATGAAATACTTACTTCTTTTACTTTTTTTATTTACTAATATTTATAGTTTTAATCGAGAAGATAATGGAATCATATCAGTTTGGGAAAACAAAAATGGTAAATTTGTTATAGTAGAAGAAAAAAGAGATACAGATATATCAAAATATACTAATTATAAAAAAGAAGAAGAACTAATAAACTTAGTTCAAAACTTCTACCCTCAAGACCTCCTAAATAAATATGTACATAGCATCAACATTTATACAGATGGAATAGATAATGATTTTGCATATGTAGAAAGTGTTATAGGAAGTAATAATAAAAAGTGGAATATTAGTTTTGATATACAAGATAGTTATAATGATAAAAATGGTTTGTACCATAAGTATTTTTTTGAAACAATGGTGCATGAGTTTATGCACATACTAAGCTTAAACCATGAACAAGTAGATTATAGTAGTGAAGATATAGGTACATATTATCTCCAAGAAGGAGCAAGTAAAAAAAATTCATATATTAATCTTTTTTATCAAAGATTTTGGGAAAATGCTAGATTATCAAAATACTTAATTGATTTGGAGTATGATCACAATTACACAAGTGAAGAAGTAGAAGATATAAGAGAAGAACTTTATGCAGAACATAGAAGTAAATTCGTAAATTCTTATGCTATGACTAATCCAACAGAAGATTTAGCCGAATCTTTTACATATTTTGTTTATGCAAATAATTTATCTAAAACTAATAGTATAAAAGATAAAAAGATGAAATTTTTTAAGGAATTTCCTGAATTGCGTCAACTAAAAGAACACTTTAAGAATAAAACTCAATATTACCTCAGAAAAAATAGGAAAAATGATTAAAAGGGTAGAAAATAAGGGACTGATTTTATAAAAAATTAGTCTTTTTTATTGAAAATTTTTTTAGCTTATTCATAATAATGATTTTATTTATAAAAGAATGAAAATACTATTCTATTGGTAAAGATTATATGATAAAATAAAGGAAGAAAGTATTAGAGGTGAATTATGAGTATTGAAGTTATAGAGAAGAAAAAAACAAATACATTATTAGAAGAACCAAAAAAGTATAAAGTTATTTTTCATAATGATGATTATACTACCCAAGAGTTTGTAACAGAGATATTAGTTGATGTTTTTCATAAAACATATCAAGAAGCAGAAGGACTTATGATGAAAGTCCATTTAGAAGGGGAAGCAATAGTTGGAGTATATTCATTTGATATAGCCCTTACTAAACAAAATATGACTGTAAAATTAGCCAGATCTCAAAACTTCCCATTGAGAGTAACTGTAGAGGAGGAATAAAATGAGATTAGATAAAGAAATGACTGAATTATTTACTAAAGTATATAATGAAGCTATAAAAAAACGTATAGAATACATAACACCTGAGTACGTTATATATAAATCTCTTGATTATAGAAAAATGCGTGAATTTTACGAAGATTTATCTATAGATATAGAAAAATTAAAGGAAGATTTGGAAAATTATCTTGTAGATGTCAATATAGAAGAAATGTCAAATCAACCAATAAATTCAGCACTTTTAGATACTATATTAAATAATATTGCTTTTCATAAAGCAGCAGCAAGAAAAGAGATTTTGACTTTTAATGATTTTATATTAGGAGTTTTTGAAGAAGAAAAAACTCATGGAAGTTATTTTTTACGTAAACAAGGACTAAAAAGATTAACAATATTAAATGCAATTGTAGATCAAAATGTTGATAAATATGATAATCCTGATGAGTTTTATGACGAAGATGATGAAGAAGAAAATTTAGAAGATACAATTTCATTTTTAGATAAATATGCTATTAATTTGACTGAAAAAGCATTTGAGAAAAAATTAGATCCAGTTATTGGAAGAAAAGATGAAATTAATAGAACACTTGAAGTTTTACTTAGAAGAACTAAAAGTAATCCTATTCATGTAGGAGAAGCTGGAGTAGGGAAAAGTGTTTTGGCAAATGCAATAGCTCAAATGATAGTTGAAGATCAAGTTCCTGAAAAGTTAAAAAATACAAGTTTATTTAGTGTAGATTTAGCTGCATTACTTGCTGGGACAAAGTATAGAGGAGATTTTGAAGACAGAATCAAAAAATTATTAGAAGAAGCAGGAGAAAGAGGAGATACTATACTTTATATAGATGAAATCCACAATCTTATGGGTGCAGGAGCTAATAATACTGGTGCTATGGACGCAAGTAACTTATTAAAACCATACTTGCAAGATGGTAATATTAAATTTATGGGGTCAACTACTTATGATGAATATAAAAAATTCATAGAAAAAGATAAAGCTTTTGCTAGAAGGTTCCAAAAAATAGAAATAGAAGAACCTAGTATTGCTGATAGTATTGAGATACTTAAAGGGCTTAAAAATAAATATGAAGAGCATCATCATGTAAAATACAAAGATGAAGCAATGGAAGAAGCCTGTAAATTAGCAAATAAATACATAAAAGATAGACACCTTCCAGATACAGCAATAGATCTTATTGATGAAGCTGCAGCTTTTATGCGTATGCAAAAAAATACAAAAAGACGTATAACTATTGGTTCTCGTGAAATAGAAAAAGTAGTAGCTAAATTAGCTAGGGTGCCAGAAGAAAAAGTAGAAGAAAGTGAATTAGATAAATTAAGAAAACTAGAAGATTCTATTAAAAAGACACTTTTTGGTCAAGATGAAGCAGTAAAAACAGTTGTTAATTCTATCAAAAGAGCAAGAGCAGGGTTTAATGATGACAATAAACCAATAGCTAGTTTGTTATTTGTTGGTAGAACTGGTGTAGGTAAAACGGAACTGGCTAAACAAATAGCAAAAAATATGGATATTCCTCTTGTTAGATTTGATATGAGTGAATATGGAGAAAAACATAGTGTTGCTAAATTGATTGGGACGCCACCTGGTTATGTTGGATTTGAACAAGGTGGAATGTTGATTGATAGTATTAGGAAAAATCCTCATGCAGTGCTTTTGTTAGATGAAATAGAGAAAGCACATAGTGATATTTATAATGTTTTATTACAAGTTATGGATTATGCTACTCTTACTGAAAATAGTGGTCGTAAAGCTGATTTTAGAAATGTAATTATAATTATGACAAGTAATGCAGGGGCAAAAAAAAGTGCAACAAATGCAGTAGGCTTTGGAGCAAAAGTACATGGAGAAGGGTCTATAGATAAAGCTATAAAAGATACTTTTACACCTGAATTTAGAAATAGATTAAATAATATAGTTGTATTTAATCCTATGAATGAAGAGATGTCAATTAGTATAGTAGGTAGAAAACTAGATGAATTTGTTAAAAAAGTAGAAAACAAAGGAGCAAAAGTAACGATAACTAAAGAAGTATATAGTTATATTGCTAAAAAAGCTTTCTCAGATACTTTTGGTGCTCGTGAAATCGAAAGATTTATAGATAAAGAAGTAAAAGAGCATTTTGTAGATTTAATCCTATTTGGAGAAGAGAAGAAAAAATATAAAATAGAAATCAGAGATGGAAAGATTAATGTTAAATAAAGGAGTAAAGATGTTTTTACTATTATTTTTAGGAGTATTATTATTTGTAATTTTTTATAAGGATAAAGTAATCGATGAAATCAAGTATGTTAATAGGAAAACTGATGAAATCGAAGTAGAAGTTGTACCAGGGGAATTTTGGCTTAAATGGTTGTATTATAATCCTTTTGGGAAATTATCAGCAAAAACTATAGTTAAAAGAAAGTTTATATCTGAATTTTATGGAAAACAAATGGACAAAAGAGAATCTAAGTTCAAAATTCCAAAATTTGTAGATGATTTGAAGATAGATATGGGCGAAGCTGAAAAAGAATATTTCGATAGTTTTAATGACTTTTTTATAAGAAAACTAAAAAAAGAAGCTAGACCTATAGATCAAAGAGAAGATGTTTTAGTATCTCCAGCTGACGGAAAAATATTATATTTTGAAGATTTAAGTAAAGTAGACACTTTTTTTGTAAAAGGAAGTGAATTTTCACTTGAAAGATTTTTGTCCGATAAAAAGTTATATGATAAATATAGCGACGGTAGTTTTGCTATCATCAGATTAGCACCAGTAGATTATCATAGATATCATCTGCCTATAGGTGGACATGTATCTGAAACAAAAGATATAGAAGGAGATTATTATTCTGTTTCTCCCTATGCTGTAAAACATAATATAGATATTTATTTTGAAAATAAACGTAGTATTACAGAAATTACTTCATCTAATATGGGAAGTTTATTGATGGTAGAAGTAGGTGCAACTATGGTTGGAAGTATTATTCAAAGTAAACAAGGACCATATGAAGGAAATAAAGGAGATGAAAAAGGCTACTTTAAATTCGGTGGTTCTACAGTAATATTAGTTTTTGAAAAGGGAAAAATTGAGATAGATAAAGACATCATAGAAAATACTAAAAATGGTTTGGAAACAAAGATATATATGGGGGAAAAGATAGGGAAAAAAGCTTAATTTATAATCTTTGGAGGGTGTTATGCACATAGAAAAATTAGTTATTTTTGGTGGTACGCATGGAAATGAATGGACAGGAATAGAAGTATTAAAGATTTTGAATGTAAAAAAACTCGAAGGAGAATCATTTGAAATAGAAGGGTACTTTAGCAATCCTCTGTCTTTTGATAATAAAAAAAGATATATACAACAAGATCTTAATAGAAGTTTTACTAAAAAATCTATTGAAGGAAAAGGCACATTAGTAGAAGAAGTAATAGCAAAAGAAATCTATGATAAATACGCTACAGATAAAAATTGTTTGATTGATTTGCACACAACTACTGCTAATATGGGGAAAAGTATTGTTCTAACTAATAAAAGTAGATTTAACTTACATTTAATCAAGTTTCTAAAAGCAAAACATAAAGACTTAAATGTTTTTTACTGGGCAGAAAGTGAAGATTTGGCTTTCTTAAACTCTATTTGTCCCAATGGTTTTGCAATAGAAACAGGTCCAGTTGCTAATAATGTAGCTGATCCTGTAATGATAGAAATGACTCTTGAGCTTGTTGAAGATATTGCAGAATATATTACTTTAGTTAATAATAACCTTATTAATTTGGAAGATGGGGTAGAGGTAGAAGTATTTGAAAAATACGAATATGTAGATTATATAAAAAATGAAGAAGGAGAAAGAATTACTTATCTTCATAGGGATATAATTGGAAAAGATTTTTCAAAATTAATAAAAGGCGATAAAATATTTTCATTTTATGATGGTGGGGAAGTTTTATTTGATAAAGAAGGAGAATATTATCCTGTTTTTATAAATGAAGCAGCTTACTATGAAAAAGGAATCGCATTTTGTATAACTAAAAAGATTACTTTAAAATAGTTCAAAAAGTCCGATTTGTA
>CAZHXU010000115.1:0-9818 GCA_964536535.1 uncultured Fusobacteriaceae bacterium | reverse complement strand
TAAAAGGCTAATTATTTAGCCTTTTTTAATATTCACTTGATAGGATTAATCTAATAATGTATAATTTATCAAATTATACAAAGGGGGATGTTATGTCTATAGATTTTATTGAAAACTTATCAAATGCAAGAGGTATTTCAGGCTTTGAAGAGGAAGTTTTGGAAGTAATTAAAAAAGAATTAAATAACGATTTTGTTTATGAAACAAATTCTATACTTAATATGACTATTAAAAATAAGAATTTTGACCCAAATAAAAAAACTATTATCCTTGATGGTCACTCGGATGAAATAGGTTTTATGGTACAAGGAATAAATGAAAGGGGACTTATTAAATTTATTCCTATTGGTGGCTGGGTTGATAATAATGTTACTGCACAAAAAGTTTTAGTTAGAAATAATAAGGGAGAATATATAGAAGGTATAGTTGCTTCAAAACCTCCTCATTTTATGACTAATGAAGAAAGAAACAGAGCAATTAGTATAAATGATTTGTATATCGATATAGGAGCTGTTAGCAGAGTAGAAGTAGAAGAGGTCTTTGGGATTGAGATAGGTGCACCTATAGTTCCTTTTGCAAAGTTTACATACAACAAAATTTCAAAAATACTAATGGGTAAAGGTTTCGATAATAGACTAGGATGTGCACTTGTAGTAGAAGTTTTAAAGTATTTTAAAGATATCAATCTTCCTTTTAATTTGGTAGGAACTATATCGAGTCAGGAAGAGATTGGGAGTAGAGGTGCACAGGTTACTGTGAAAGACCTCAATGCACATATGGCTATAGTATTTGAAGGTAGCCCAGCTGATGATACTCATACAGAAGAGTATATGATACAAGGTGGTATAAAAAGAGGGACACAAATCAGATTGATGGACAGATCAATGGTCACAAACCCTAGATTAGCAAAGTATATAAAAGATACTGCAACAAAATATAACATAAAAAATCAAAAAACTGTAAGAACAGGTGGAGGAACAAATGCAGGAATTTTTGCCCTTGGAAAAAATAGTGTTCCAAGTATTGTTCTTGGAGTACCTGTAAGGTACGCTCATACTCACTATGGTATTAGTGCACTTGAAGATTATGAAAACACAAAAGAATTAGCAATAAAAGCTATTGAAGATTTAACAACAGATATTCTTAATTCTTTATAAAACTTTATTATCAATATAAATAGAGGTCTTTTTAGACCTTTTTTTAATTATTATAATTTTATTAAGTTTAATTATTAGAATATATTTTTGTTTTCATAATTAATAATTATATATTTATATATCTTTCTTTATTTAAATAGATTAATTTAACTTCGTTTTATAATTTTAATATAATTATTATTATAAATGAATTGTTTTATTTCTTTAGAATTTATGTATAATAAATTTATATTAGAATATATTAAATAAGGGGGATTTATGAAGAAAATTTATTTAGTTTTTACTTTTGCATTTTTATTTGCATTAGTAGGTTGTGGAAGTAGTTCATCAGGTAGCGGTAATAGTATATCAGGTAATAGTGTGGCTTCTACTAATAGAGATAAAGCATATGAGGAGTTCTCTATTTATTTAACTGAACTCAAAGATTTATTTACTGCTGAAGGAGTCGAATACACTTCTACTCCAACAAACATAAAAGCCTATAATAATGGAGTTTTATGGCTAGAATTCAATCTTGCTAAAGAGGGTACAAATAAAATAGTTTTATATCAATACGAATATGATTATTATGATATAGAACCTCATTTAGAATACAAATATAATGATGTTCTTACTTTTAATGATGACGATACAGTAGAAAGTGTTTGGGTAGAATACTTTGACTCTGAATCTATAACTGGTACTGACATTTATAATTCATATCAAGAATTTCATGGAATTTATTTTGCACCTGAACTTACTCCTGTAAAATCAAGAAGTTTTTCAATTACAAAATAACATTTGGGATTTTATCCCTTTTATGAAGAGTAAAAGACCAAAATTTTTGGTCTTTTTTTTTACTTTATTTTATTCCTAGTTCGTTACAAATATCTCTAGTAAGTTTGCCTAGAGGGCGTTTTCCTACTTCTTCTACTCCTATATAATTTCCTACTATCATATTGATTACTTCTTCTTTGTTACTAAACAACTCACCATATTGACTATAGATTTCATTTATTCTACTGTCGTTATAGATTATTGCTTTTCTAATTAGTTCCTTTACATAATCTTTATGATTTTGAGAATATACTTCTTTAAGTTTAAATGTATCTATTGATTTTTTAACCTTTTTAGGCATTTCATCATCCAACTTATCAAAGTCAATCTCAAAATTCTCAGACATCCCAAGTAGTACGTCTACGTCATAATCCACAGCCAAATCTAGAGTAAACTTTACATCATCACCAAATTCATCTTCATAGGGATATAGTGTTCCTTCTCCTTCACTTCCTTTTATATGATTACATATACTGCATACAGGTATAAGATTATATACCTTTATCGAGTACTAACTCTTTTGTCATTGAGAGAAAATTCGAACAACATAAATCTCTTTCTAGTATACATTTTTATAGCTTTCCTGCTTTAAAGTCTTCAAAGCCCTCATACTTTGCAAATGACAATAAATATAAACTATTTAGTATATCTTTATCTATAGATTTTAATTCTTCCATTACTGTATTTTCTTCTTTTCCTTTTTTTTGACTAGAAACAATATCTTCAATGATAACAGGAAGAGCCTGGCAAAGTTTTTTGAAAGCTTGACTATCTCCTGTTACTATTTCGTAAAATTTATCAATTGAAACTCTTCTTATTCTATTATTTTTATAAGGTTTTTTGTCCAAAGTTATTTTCCAATCTATATTCTGACTTTTTTTAGCTATAACTTCAACTAATAAACACTTTGCTTGGTCATCTTCTAATATTTTATTCTGCATTTTAATATAGGTCTTTTGAGCAGAGGCAGAGTTCATTGTATTATGTTTATTCTTAATTTCTACAAATAAATGTTTCTCTTCATTAATAACATCAAAGCCTTCTTTGGGTACTCTCCACCCTTCTCCTAGATATCTAAAAATATTTTGATGAAAATAGCCTATATGATTGGTATTTGATTTATCTATTTGTCTTAAAACTTCATTTTCAATTATTTCCTCTATGCTTTTACCGTAAATTTTAGAATCAAATGTTAATTTAATGGGGTCTATTAAATTTTTATTGAACTGATCTAAATCTATTTTGAATCTATATTTTGAAATGGTTTCCTCGACATGATTATATATCATTTTGTTACTTATGAATCCTAAATTATATTCTTTCATATTTATTCTCCTATTTTATTTAAATATCTTATAATAGATTTCCCTATTTCTTTTGCCAAGTTAACTGGAACTGCATTCCCTATTTGCTTATACTGGTTCGAGATTGCTCCCACAAATTCCCATTCATCAGGAAAACTTTGTATTCTAGCTTTTTCCCTTATTGTGAAAGGTCTTGTTTCGTCTGGATGACAACGTTCTGTTTGTTTTTGAGAAGGACTACAAAGAACTGTCAAAGAAGGTTCATCCCACGATAATCTTCTAGCTATCCCTGTCCTTCCACCACCAGAGTAGTAGCTTTTCCCCATATATTCCTTAGCTATTTCTTCTGGGAGGTCTCTCCAATAACCACCTGCGGGAACTAAGTCCATTACTTTTTTCTTTTTTTCTGAATAACTTGTATATGGTGACTTAGGTACATTTTTTAATATATCTCGCAAAGTTAATTTTATCGGGTACGGCTCAGGAAATTCATATTTACAACCATTAGCTTCTTCTATATCTTTTCTTATCCCTATAATTATTATTCTTTCTCTTTTTTGAGCAACTCCATAATTTACAGCATTTAAGACTTTGTATTGAACTGTATAACCTATTTCTTCAAAAACATTTATTATTGTAGCTAAAGTTCTTCCTTTATCATGACTCACTAGTCCCCTCACATTTTCAGCCATAAACATCTTGGGCATAAATTGACTTAGTATTTTAGCATATGAAAAAAATAAAGTTCCTCTTGTGTCTTCAAGACCTAGTTTTTTCCCTGCATAACTAAAGGCTTGGCAAGGAAATCCTCCAGATAACAAATCCAAAGAAGATTCTAGATTAATATATTTTCTTATATCTTCTTCTGCAATTTTTTCTATATCACCTTCAATAACATTCCATTTTGGTCTATTTTTTTTTAATGTTCCTACAGCCCACTTATCCAACTCTATGAGACCTTTTGTTTCAAATCCAGATTGCTCTAAACCTAGGGCTAATCCTCCTGCCCCTGCAAACAATTCTACTACAGTATATGATTCTTTTAACATTACTTTTCTCCAATATATTTTGATTTCAATCTTTTCTTATATTATATATAGAATCACTAACAAATGTCAAAACTATTCTAAATCAATTTTTTTATACATTTTTTTCTTCTGAATTGTATAATGAAATTAGAAATAATAAAATCTATTAATTCTTTAACACTTTCAAAAAGTATTTCTGCTCATAAAGTTTAACTAATATAATATTTACTTTTCTTCTCATCGTTTAAACATTTGTATACTCTATTTTTATACATTTCAAGCTAAATCTACCTTAAGTTCATTATTCTCCTTATCAAAACTAATATCGTACTCTCTACTAAAATTAAATCCTTGATTCTTTATATTTTTATACTCTTCTATCCATATATACAGAAGTTCCATTATGCCCCCTTAGATGATTAATTTATTCAACTATTATATTACTACTTCTACTCCCCTTTTACAACACATCCTATCATATATAGTCTTCTACAAAAAAAAGACCAAATCAATTTGGTCTTTTACTTAATATATCTCTCTTCTACTCATCTTTTTCACCCTGTCAAAAATAGCTTCTACATCTTCTACACCTTTTATTTCCTCATTTATATAGATACTGTATCCAATATTTTTTTCATCAAAATCAAAAAGTAGATTTATTATTTTGTCTATGCCTTTGTAATAACTACTTCTTGTTAAAGTAGCCAAAACTATCTTTTTTTTATCTCTTATACTAGTTTCCAGTATCATCATAGATAAAGATAGATGTTTTTTGAGTATCTTTATACTCTCTGTTTTTCTATCGTTATCAACAAGTATCTCTATAGAAATCTTTTCTTCATACATGATACCCTCCAAAAAACTACTATTTTCTAATTACTCCCATTTGGATTGCAGTATCAGCAACAGCTTTTGCTACTACTTCTACTACTCTCTTGTCAAAAGCATCAGGTACAATATAGTCTTCTCTTAGTTCTTCATCAGCAATAACACTTGCTATTGCTTTTGCACTAGCCAGTTTCATCTCTTCATTTATCTCAGTAGCACCACTATCAAGAGCTCCTCTAAAGATACCAGGGAATGCAAGTACATTGTTTATTTGGTTAGGGAAATCTGATCTTCCCGAACCTGCTATTCTTGCTCCTGCTTTTATAGCAAGATCTGGCATGATTTCTGGCGTTGGATTTGCCATAGCAAAAATTATAGGGTCTTTTGCCATAGATTTTACCATATCTTCATCTACAAGGTTTGCTGCACTTACTCCAAGGAATACATCTGCACCTTTAATAGCTTCTCTTAGGTCACCTTTTTCACCATTTGGATTAGTTATTTTTGCTATCTCTTCATGAACTATATTATTTTCTTTTTTCCCTTCATAGATAGCTCCAAATCTATCACAAGCAACTATATTTTCTACACCAAGGTTTTTTACCATTTTAATAATAGAACTTCCTGCTGCTCCTACTCCATTTACTACTACTTTTATATCTTTTGCTTCTTTTCCAATTAGTTTTAATGAGTTAATAAGCCCTGCTGTAACAACTATTGCTGTACCATGTTGGTCATCATGAAACACAGGTATATCAAGTTCTGCTTTTAATCTAGTTTCTATCTCTATACATCTAGGTGCAGAGATATCTTCTAGGTTTATTCCTCCAAAAGTAGGTGCAAGTAGTTTACAAGTTCTTATTATCTCTTCTGTATCTTTTGTATCAAGACATATAGGGATAGAGTCAACTCCTGCAAACTCCTTTAATAAGATAGATTTTCCTTCCATAACAGGTAATGCTGCTTCTGGACCTATATCACCCAGTCCAAGTACTGCTGTACCATCTGTAATTACTGCTACCATATTTCCTTTACTTGTATATTTATAAACATTTTTTTTGTCTTTTAATATTTCTCTACAAGGTTCTGCTACTCCTGGTGAATAAGCAAGACTTAAGTCTTCTTTATTTTTTACTTCTACTTTACTTACTACTCCCAATTTACCTTGTGTTTTTTCATGTAGTTCTAATGCTCTTTTATAAACGTCCACAATCTTTCCTCCATCTTATTTTATCTGATACTTTTCTTTTCCTTCACTATAAAGGTCGTCACCACTTGGTGTATTTACTACGATTACTGGAAAATCTTCTACTACTAATCTTCTAATAGCTTCTGTTCCAAGGTCTTCATATGCAATAACTTCACTTTCTTTAATAGCTTTTGCTATAAGTGCTGCTGCTCCACCAACAGCTCCAAAGTATACACCATTATATTTTTTAATTGCATCTTTTACTTCTTGGTTTCTTTGACCCTTACCTATCATTCCCTTTAGTCCCTTTTCAAGTAAAATAGGTGCATATGGATCCATACGATAACTTGTTGTTGGTCCTGCACTTCCTATTACTTCACCTGGTTTTGCTGGGCTTGGTCCTACATAATAGATAATTTGCCCTTCTAAATCAAAAGGCAGTTTTTCTCCATTTTCAATTAGTTTTACTAATCTTCCATGGGCTGCATCACGGGCTGTATAGATTACTCCGCTCAGTTTTACACTGTCTCCAGCTTTTAGTTTATTTATATCTTCATCTTTTAAAGGTGTTTTTAGATTGTATGTAGCCATTATATAATCACCTCTTTATGTCTTGCTGCATGACAATTTATATTTATTGCTAATGGTAATTGTGCTATATGACATGGGTGTACTGCTACTTTTACACTAAGAGCTGTTGTACGCCCTCCAAGTCCCATAGGTCCAATTCCTAATTTATTTATCTCTTCTAATAACTCTTCTTCTAATTTTGCATAAGTTTCATCAGGATGTTTGTCGTCTATATCCCTTAATAATGCTTCTTTTGCTAAAAGAGCCGATTTTTCAAGGTTTCCACCTATTCCTATTCCAACAACTATTGGTGGACAGGGATTTCCTCCTGCATTTTCAACAAAATTAAGTACAAAGTTTTTTACACCTTCTATACCATCTGCTGGTTTAAGCATAACTACTGTACTCATATTCTCGCTACCTCCCCCTTTTGGAGCAAGAACAATTTTGATTTTATCTCCACTAACAATTTTGGTATGGATAATAGCAGGTGTATTATCACCAGTATTAACCCTATTAAATGGGTCTTTTACGATAGATTTACGAAGATAATTATCTCTATAACCTATACGTACTCCCTCTTGTATTGCTTCATATATATCCCCATCATATACCAAATCTTTTCCTATTTCCATAAAAATCACTGTTAAACCAGTATCTTGACACATAGGAACTTTGGCAGTAGAAGCAAGTTTATCATTTTCTAATATCTGATTTAGTATGTCCCTTGCTACTGGGCTTACTTCCTCATTTACAGATGCTTCTAGTTTTGCAAGTACATCTTTTGGTATATGAAAGTTTGCATTAGCACACATTTCTGCTACCGATTTTGTTACCAAACTAAGGTCTATTTTTCTCATAATCTCCACCTTTTTTTCTTTTTATTACCACCTTAATTCTATAGGAATCCTAACAAAAAGTAAAGGAAGAATAAGGATTATTAATGAGTATCTGCATAATTTTTATTTTAATTTACACATGGTTTTGATAACAAACAAAATTTTCTTTTTATTTCTTCTTTTGAATCTTTTTCAAAAGAAAATATTTTCTTTTTACAGTAAAAATTAATATCTATTCATTTTAATCTAAAATGTACAATATTTAAATTCACATAGTCAAATTTTATATACCTATTTTATCTAAAAGGAACAAATAAATATATAGTATTAATAATATTTAAAGTGAAATATTTATTTATGACCAAGTAAAATTGAATTCTTACAAATTATAGAGTAGAATTTTTGTAACTAGAGTGTATACAGATAAAGATTAGAAATTCTAATAAGGAGGTATTCTATGGGATTACAGTATTCATATGCTAGTTTAGAAAAGGAGTTTGCCCATGAACTTAGGGACAAATTGAACCATTCAGAAGATGGTGGTGATGTTTCTAATATGTTTGCTCATATTATCACCAAAATGCTTAATAAAATTTTTGGTGAAAAGTTAAGTATAAAAGATCCCGATATTATTTTTGAACCAAGTGGGGATGTTCATTTTAGTTTTAGTAGACGTTTGTTGGATAACAATGATTTTACTGAGTGTCTAGAAAATTCAGATATGGGAAATATTGTTTCTCGTTTTGCTGATTCTTGTTATCATAGGTATCTACATCTTAATAAACATCTTGAAAAAAACAAATTAAAGATTAGAAATTAATGCTGGAGTTTCTCCAGCTTTTTTATATAAAGGATTTATCTATAAAAGAGCATAAAATATAAGTAGAAACTATTTTACTTTAAATTATCTAAGGAGGATTTATGAAAAAGTTATTAATATTTTTTTTTATAAGTATTAATATTTTTACAGCAGGAAGAATACTTATAATATCCAGTTATCATGATGAATTCAAGTGGCAATCAACTTATAAAAAAGCTTTTAGAAATACTTTAGGCGAAGAATACGAGTACTTCTACTTCAATATGGACACAAAAAGACTTCCTAAAGATAAATTTGAAGAGAAAGCAAAAGAAGCTTATGAAATCTTTTTAGAAATTGACCCTGTACTTGTTTTACTTGGTGATGATAATGCTTTTTTATATATGAAAGAATACCTTTATGGTCTTGATGTACCCGTAGTTTTTTTAGGTATCAACTCTAATATTCGTGATTATATAGGTGGAGATAGAAAGAATTTTGCAGGAGTTCTCGAACGAGCATTATTCAAACAAAATATAAGGCTTTTAGAAAATTTATTAGGTTCTTTAGACAAAGTTTTAATTTTATTTGAAGATACTTATACAAGTACAAGTATTCTTAAAGAAGAATTTAATAACAAAGGGCAAATAAAACTAAAAGGGATTGAAATACATATTCAAAGAACAAATGACTGGAATCAATGGAAAAATATTGTTGATGAAGCAAAAGAAAATTATGATGCTGTTATAATTGGTACTTATCAAGGAATAAAAGAAAATAGTAAAAGTATAGATGAAAATATAGTAATTAATTATACAAATGAACATTTACACATTCCACTTTTTGCTTTTTGGGAGTTTGGTATTGGACAAGGAAAAGCACTTGGAGGACTTGTACTTACAGGAGAAGAACAAGGTAATGCAGCAGCCAACATAGCAAAGGAAATTTTGGAAGAGGGTAGAAGTCCAAGCTCTATTTTCCCTGTTACTCCCCAAAATGGACAATATATTTTTAGTCAAAGTGAAGTTTTAAAGTGGTCTTTTGAAATTGATGAAAATATTGCCAAAGAAAGTTTGTTTTACCAGTAGTATAATTTAAATCTTCATCTGATTTAACCTTTATGATTTATATTACTTGTTTTAAAAAATAGAATTTAACTTATAAAGGTTCAAAAGAATTTTCACAAATAATAATAATTTGGAAAAGGATTTATGTTGAAGTAAATTTAATATCTACCTAGGAGTTTACATAGCTTTGCACGCACAGAAAATTAATATTAAAATCTATA
>CAZHXU010000114.1:0-9884 GCA_964536535.1 uncultured Fusobacteriaceae bacterium | reverse complement strand
CTGAAAAGAGCCTTTTGGCTCTTTTTTTTAAACTACTTTTAAATTTAAATCTTTACTTGGTATAAATGAATCTATATTATATTTCTCCCAAATTTTCTCAAATGTACATTCATATGTTTTGAATATATTTAAAACTCTAGGATTAAAATGTTCAGGTTTGGTTCTTTCATCACCTTTTAAAAGTATTTCCATAACTTCATCATGATTTAGTGATTTTTTGTAGGGTCTTGGCGACCTTAATGCATCATAAGTATCTACCAAACTCACTATACAAGCTTCTACTGGTATCTCTTCCCCTTTCAAACTGTATGGATAACCACTTCCGTCATATCTTTCATGGTGATACAAAGCTATATTTTTTGCTACTTCAAAACCTTTATCTTCACCTAATAATTCTCCACCTTTTATAGTATGTGTTTTCATTATCTCCCATTCATTTGGAGATAAAAAACCTTTTTTATTTAAAACTTCTTTTGGTATATATATCTTTCCAATATCATGAAGAGGTGCAAACATAGCTATTTGATTGACTTTTTCTTTGTTAAGTCCCATGAGTGATGCCAAATATTCTGATAATTCACCTACTCTATGAACATGTTCTCCCGTAATGCTATCATAACTTTCTGCTATTGTTGCTAGTTTTATTGAAAAAGAATTATATGCTTCTATTAAATCTTTATTTTTTCTTTCTAATTCATTTTTGTACTTATCTATATTTTTATTTAATCTCTGAGTTTTTCCATAATTAAAAGCTAAATAAATAGAGAATAAGAATAACAAACTAAGTGCTCCTATATTTATAAATTTTCTTTTTCTATATATATCTATGTTTGCTATTGAATAGTTTTTTAATAAGGTATTTTTTGGTAAAGAACTGAGAGGAATATTATTTTCCTTTAAAAATTTGTAATTTACAACATATGAAAGGCCAGGATAAATAATTTTTCTTTCACTATAGTTTCTTTTTATTGTTTTTTTTAAAGTATCAAGTACTATATCATTTACTTTTTCAGATACATTAACATAACCACCTAGGACACCATCATAAGGAACTCTTATATCCCAAAAAACAAAAACAGGATTTTGGACTATCTTTTTTAATTTGCCCCAATAGATACTATAATCTCCATTAGTAAGTAATGTATCTCCTATTTCTCCCTGAAAAATCACATAGTTTTTGGGCAAACTTTTCAGTTTTTCTTCTACTTCTTCTACTTCCATTCCAATAGATTCAAAGTTTAATTTTGGATATTTTTCTTTTATTTTTTCATATTCTTCATTTATTATCTTTCCTTTGTAAGTACTTTTATCATTTATAAGTAATATCCCCTCTAAATGAGGAAATATTTTTTCTGCAAAATCAACATTTTTTTTTATGTCAATTTCATTATAAATATTAGTATCAATATTCAAAAGGCTACTTTTATCTTCAATATTTGTGTGTATAATAGGTATATCTTTTAATAAAGTTTTATTACTATTTTTTACATATTCATAAGATTCTTGATCTAGGGTCAAAATAGTTACTATCTGATTTTCTATCAAAATACTTTCTAATAATTTATCTATCTCTTCTTCATTTGAAATAGAAAGATCAAGTATATTATAATCTTGTGAATACTCAGTTTTTATATCTTCAATAAGTGCTCTATTCCATTTATTATTTGCATTTTCATTTGAAAAAATCAAAATATTTTTTCCATAAAAAAGACTATTTATCATAATAAATATAAAAATTGCTAGACTTCTTTTCATAGTATACCTCCTATACAATTCTAGCAATTAAATTAAAAAATGTTAATATTAAAAAAAGTTTATGTATATTTAGTAAAAAAATTACAAAACCATTGTCATACAACTATTTCCTTTTTTTATTATAATAAAATTTATTTAATATCTTTAAATCTTATTATTTTAAATCATTAAAAATGATGTTTTTTGATAAAATAATTTCAATTATTTTTCCATTTAAAATCTCTATTTTAGTCTTAAACACATCTTTTTTTTAACATTCTGTTTCTAATATAGGATACTTATTAATAAAATTAAAATTTATCCAAAAAATTTACAAAAAAAAGAACTAAAATTCTAATTAGTCCTTTTCTATTTTAAATTATTTATTTTTATCTAATAAATTTTTTATAACTTTGTAATTTCTAAGTGAAATCTCTAATCTAGCCAAAAATATGCTTTTATTATAAGGTTTTATAATATAGTCATTTGCACCTTTTAATAAAACTTGAGAGATGATTTTTGCATTTTCTATGGCTGATACTGCTAATATTGGAATATACTTATTCTCTTTTCGAATTTTTTCTATTACTTCTTCTCCACTTGATTCAGATAAAACCATATCTATTATATATATGTCATACAATTTACCACTTGAAAACAACTTTTCAGGAGTTTCAAAAAAGTCTACATTTTGTATTTCACTAGTGTCAAATATCTCACTCATACGTAATCTATCAAATTTTGAATCATCCAAAACAGCTATATCTGCCACTTTAAGTTCTAATAACAAATCTTTGTTTTTACAAAACTCTTCTACTCTCTCAACAATCTCAGGTATTGCTGTATTTTTCAAAATATAATCAACTATTCCTAACTCAAATATATCATGTCTTTTTGCTGTGCTTACTGTACCTGAAAGGACAAAAATTGGTATATGCCTATATTTTTTATTACTAACTGATTTTATAAAAGTAGTTACAGTTCCGTCTTCAAATTCAACAGCACTGAGTATAATATCTATAAAATCCTCTTTTTCTAGTATTTCAAGTGCTTCTTCGATATTTTCAGCACCAAAATAATGAAAACCTCTTGCACTAAAGTCAAAACTCAAACTTTTTCTAAAAAATTTACTTTGGTCTATATGAAGTATCTTGTACATAATAACCTCCTCTAAATTACTCTCTATTATAAGCATACATCATTTTAGCTCTAAAAGAAATAAGAAAAATTTTTGGATTTAATTACTTTCAAATAAAATATATAAAGCTTTATTTTTCGAAAAATATATACTATTATTTTTATAAGGAGGTTTTATGAAAAAATTTATTATATTTTTAATTTTGACAATAACAATTTTGCCTATGGAAAAATATCTTTATGAACAAGATAGAAAAGATTACCCTAAAGAATTTTATATAAGTAAAGATACAAAAGAAAACTATATCTATTATGAATTTTCAGATGGAGTTTTTACTGAAATTTTTCATCTTGATAAAAACAGTGGTGAAACTCTATTTTGGCATTATATAGATACAAAAAAAGATATTGATGTCAAATCTGAAAAAATTAATGATAAAGTTGAAATAAGTGGTCTCTTTGAAGGAAAAAAGATAGAAAAAACTGAAAAACTTGAAGGGTATAGTTGGAGACAGATTTTTCCTATGGGATTAGAAGAAGAAATAAATACCAATAAAAAATATACTTTTAAAGCTTTAGCTCCAGATGGTCCAAGAGCATTAGATATTAGTAAAATGTACATAAAAAAGGAAGGGGCAGAAGAAGTAGAAGTCTATGAAAAAAAATATGAAAGTATAAAAGTAAAAGTTAGTTTACCAGGTTTATTATCTATATTTTGGAGTGGTGAATATTGGTACAATAAAGAATCATCTATCATTATAAAAGGTATTGAGCCACAACGAAAACTTGTCTTTATAAAAAAAATTGATATATAATTTTTACTACAAAATTTAAGCTTGGCTATAATGCCAAGCTTATGTAGGTAGTAGTATATAAATATATTAGCCAATACATTAATTTTTTCTACTTACCTAAAAGTTTATTTCAAAATTACTAAAGCTTCTGGTCCAGCTTTAACTTGAAAATAAAAACCACCATAAACCATATCTATCCCATTTCTTTTGGCATTTGTATTCTTCATTCCAACTTCTACATAAACACCTTCTACCACCAAACCTACTCCTACTTTTATTCCTTTTCCCTCTGACATATCAACATTTTTTTCATTTATATAAAAAACATTTTCATAAGATCCATGAATATACGGAGCTATATCTAATGGTAATAGGTACAATGTTCCACTTACATAAGTAGGAATTGCGTCAAAAGTTTCTAATCCTGCTTTATATCCATATTCATAAGAAGCTCCTAAAGATATTTTCCCTATTTCCAAATCTTG
Source organism: uncultured Fusobacteriaceae bacterium (assembly GCA_964536535.1). Classification (GTDB taxonomy): domain Bacteria; phylum Fusobacteriota; class Fusobacteriia; order Fusobacteriales; family Fusobacteriaceae; genus CAZFBB01. Next base: position 5,734 of record CAZHXU010000114.1, on the reverse strand, counting down.
AGTTAATTCAAATACTGGAGCTATAATATTGTTTTCATAAATACTATTTGATACTTCATCATATAGTGCACCTGTTGTATCTGTATTTAATACATAATTAGGTTGCTGATAAATAATACCTACACTTAATTCAAGTGAAAAGACATAATTTATAACTAGAAAAAAAACTAATAATTTTTTCAATTTTACCACCTCCAAATATATCTTAATATAAAAATATATTCAAAACATTATTTTCTTTGAATTTTTCAATTTTTTCTTGAATTGATTGTTTGTGCTAGGAAAAATCTAATACAATATTTATATAGAATAAAATGGCGTTTTTTATATAGATGGGGGAGGTAAATCATGAAGAAAGGTATATTATTAAAATTCACCTTTTTGTTATTACTAAGTATGTCCTTGTTTTCAGAAGGAATTACATTTAGAGGGACAAATGTAGAAAATTTGATGTTAATTGACAAAATAACTCCTGTACTCGAAGCAGATTCATTAGAGGGAACAAAACAAAAAGTAGAAGTAGAATTTACAACAAACTGGAAAGGTTTGTATGTTGATATTCCCGTTGATATTGCTACTACAATAGGAGGTATCACTACTGAAGATGTATTAAATGCTCTAGAGGCAAAAATCAATCCAACTCTACTAAAAAGTGCAATAATTAATGTAAATGACGAAGAAGGAATTTTTGCTGGTAGTGAAGGTTTAATTGAAACTGTTTTTGACGGAACTTTACCAGAAGAAGTTTTGTTAGACTCAATAAGCCTTAATCAAATTGATATTGGAGCTGGTGGAAATACTAGTGGTGGCGGCTCTGGCAAGATATTTTATGACATAGTTTTTGTTGTAGGAGCTACTTCACAAACTTTTGCTAGTAAAGGTATTGATAATACAATACAGATACTTAAAGATTGGGTAGTTGAGTACAAAGACGAAATAGAAACAGATAGATTTAGAATAAACATAATAGAACATGGTGGTCGAAAAGCTTATGAAGATGTATTTTACCAAAAAAATCCACAATGGATTAGTCCAGTAGTTGAAAATTATCCAGCTGTTTTGGAACCTTATGTCACTTCAGCTTGGAATGGTACAGACAAACCAAATACCAAAAAAAATGATTATGATAGTATGTTTTTGGTAGCTTATAACAAATGGATTCCATCTGAATGGATTTTATCAACAGCTTCAAATGCTCCAATTAATCTCATTGGTTCTCTTAGTAAATCATCAGCATATGGTTCACCAGGAGGAGAAAATTCAGCTTGGGGTTTATATGAAGCAATTAACTTTTTAGAAGCAAATAAAAGACCAGAAGCTCAACCAGTTATATTCTTTGTATCAAATCAACCTATAGCTCTTTATGGAAATGGAGTAAACTTTTTAGGTAGTACATATGATTATGTTCCATTTGGAACTGAGATATTTAAACCTGTTGGTAATGATGTTGATAAAAAATACGAAGAAGCTCTTGAATACGAAAGTAGAAGACCTATTATACATCAAAAAGCTGAAGAAGCTATGCTTAATGATTTATCAAGTAGAATAAATGATTTGGGTATAGATTTTGTACTTGCATCACCATTATCTGGACAAAATGAAGCATCTATACTTAAAGTTAGACTAGGAGAAGATTTTTATGAGTTTAATGTAGATGTTGACCCGTTATACCACGGTGCAAGAGATTTGTGGGATTATGCAGGTTCCACTCATGCAGTAACTTTCCCACTTCAATTTAAAAAATACATAGATCCAGATAGGTTTTTTGAATATGAATCTGGTGATAATGAGAATAACTTACACAGTTATTTAGATGAAATATTAGAAGACTATTTTAGAAAAAAAACTTTATTCCAAAAATGGCTATTAACTTATTATAGCCCGTTAGATACAGTTTTTTATCAATACAAAAAAGTAAATTATTCTTTGGATGATTTTAGAGTAGAAGTAGATGATACAATAGGTATCACTGTTGATACTATGTTAACCAAAGATTCATACACATATCTTGAAGATACTTATGATATTTCAGCAGCTGATTTATCAACTTTTGATTGGTTTGATAGATACTATGCTGCAAAAGAATTAGACTTGTCAATTAGATATACTAACCCTAGTTATAGAAGTGCTTTTGACAAAATAATGTTACTTCGTGATGAAAATGGTAATATACAAATTGAAGCAATAATCGAAGATAGTAGCTCTATCGGATTTGACCTTAATGATAAAATATCTTACGCATACTTTACCATTGATAAACTGGAAGGTCAAAACTTGAATGCTAGTACTACATTAGACCCACTTAATAATACAATTACTTATAGATATACACTTAGTACTACTGATATTGCTAGTATTGAAAATGAAACTTCTTTAACTATTAGTTTATTTTCTAGAATAACAAATGATGATACTCGTAGAATTGTAGAATTAAATGGTGATGGCGATGCAAGAATAACTACTGTAGTTGACTTTATCCCACCAACTATTACTATTTATGCTCATAATCCTGAAGCATATGATAATATCTCTTATTTAAGGGATTTATATGGCAATAGTTTATTTGATTCTACATTAACAAATGATCTTACTAGTGCTTATGTTGACAATACTACTAGTCAATCGCTATATGTTACGGGAGGTCAAGAGGTAGAAGTAGAAGTTAATATTGATGATGATAATATCTCTGAAGTTACAATAAAAGATTTTATTATAAATGGTTTTACTGGTTATACTTCTCTTCCACTAATAGATACATTTACTGTACCTATTAATACTAATAATTACGAATACTTTATAGTAGAAAGTATTAAAGATGATTTTGGAAATGAAGCTTCAGATTTAATTTTAGAAATGATAAAACTTAATGAACCTAACTTAGGCACTATTCTTCCTACAAATGATTATTATAATAGTCCTTATATACTAAGTGCTAATAGTCAATTTACTCCAGATGAAAGAATAGTTGCTGTGATACTTCCATTTAAACAAGATCAAAGTATTATAGATCCACTGCCTTTAGGTACTACTAGTTATAATTTTGGTCTCATGTGGGCTGCTTTCAAAAAAGATTTGGATCAAAGTGTAGATTTTCAAGTAACTATGCCTGTTATGTCTGACCCTGCTCCTGGTACTGTTAGATATGATGGTGTTTATAATACACTTTCTCTAATTGCAATAAATCAAAGTGGTCAACATAGTACTTTTGTTGACGGTAATAGATTAGATCTTTCTAGTCAAAGTATTAATCCTAGTATTGAACCATATTTAACAAATACATATAGGGTTGACACTATTCCACCTCAACTTGAATTTTTGAGAAAAACTGATGTAGTTCTCAAAGATATTAACGGAACTATTTATAATCAATTTGAAAAGGATTTATTCCTAGATGATAACAATATTGTAATTACTACTTTGCCTGGTAAAAGTGGGGATACTTATACACTATCAACAACAGATGTTTCTATAGACATCAATAATAGAGAATACATAATTACACTTGAAGACAATAATGTAGTTGGAGGAACTTTTACTCTTAGCTATAATGTTATTGATTTGGCAGGTAATAGTGGTATTATCGAAGAAGATATAGTCATAAACCAATTAGCTCCTGATGCTGCTACTTTGAACCAAAATAGTTTTTTACAATTATTTATTGATGATACTACTCAGTTTCCATTTACAAAATCAACTGATGATTTATACAGCATTGGAAATTCTTATGCTAATGCCATCTATGATGATCAAATAAAATTAGCAAATGATTTTTCTATAGATTATAATAAAGAATATTTAGTTGATAATGGTTTAATTGAAGTACTTTTATATTCATTTAGCCAAGCTGGAATGGTAACTCCTACTAATTTAACTTATGTCTTTGATAATGAGATAAATTACTATAATTCTAGATTAATTGGTACTTTTATAGGTGAAAGGTTAATTAACATATTTGAAATAGAAGTTTACCTAAAAAATATCACAGAACTTTCTGGATTAGCTAATGTAGTACTTGTAGAAGGAAATAGTAACTTAACTGGCTTAAGTTTAACACCACATGATTTTTCACTTGTAAAATCTTCTACTACCCTTATTCCTACTCCAGATGGTGTTGGTTTTACACTTATGTTTACTCAAACAAACCCTAAACCTACAGAAAAAATCAAAATAAAAGTAATAGATAAATTAGGAAATGAAAAGGAACTGTGGGTAGAAGTAGTAACAAATGATTTCCTCAGAATAATAGGTGGAAGTCAAGGAGAAAATAAAATATTAGAAAGTAATATACACATAAATGGAAATGATGAAATTAATGTAGATTCTGTAGAAATTAGTTCGAAGAATCAATAGTCATCTCCCCCTAAAGCTGGCTTTGCCAGCTTTTTAATTTATATATATAAATTAAAAAAATAAACTTTTAATATAAAAAACGACTAATTACTAAAATTAGTCGTTCCCTATCAATTAAAATGTCTAAATAAAATAAAGACTATTTTTTTATTACTTCATTTGCTAGTTTTGTCCATGCATCTAATGATCTTTCAACCATTTCATTGGATACACAATATGAAATTCTAAAGTATCCAGGAGCTCCAAATCCACTTCCTGGAACTACTAAAATATTATATTTTAATGCAATTTGTGTAAACTCCAAATCATCTGAAATTGGAGATTTTGGGAATAAATAGAAAGTTCCTTCTGGTTTTCTAACTTCAAAACCAAGTTTTGTTAAGTGATTATAAAGAATATCTCTTTTTTCTCTATAATCTTCTATTTCTATTTTTTCAGCTATACATTCTCCAGCAACTTTTTGCCAAAGTGCAGATGCACTTACAAATCCAAGAGTTCTATTACAAAATACCATTATATCTATCAACAATTGTACATCTTCGATTTTTGGACTAACTACTACATATCCAATTCTTTGACCAGCAAGTCCAAGTGATTTACTAAAACTAGTTGTAACTATACTATTGTCATAATAATCAAGAATATTAGGCACAGTATGTCCATCATAAACAATTTCAGTATATGGTTCATCTGAAATTAAGAATACTTTATTCCCTGTTTTTTCTTCCCATTCTCTCAAACCATCCGCTAACTCTTTTATTACTTCTACTCCATAAAGAGCTCCACTAGGATTATTTGGTGAATTTATAATAACAGCTTTAGTTTTTTCATTTAATGCCCCTAACAAACCTTCTTTTGTAGGCATAAAATCAGTTTTAGTAGTATCAACTACTTTTATACTTCCACCATGGTTTTTAGCATAAAAACCATACTCAACAAAATATGGTGCAAAAACTATTACTTCTTCACCTTGATTTAAAAGTGATTTTAAGATTATATTAAGACCACCTGCTGCTCCACTAGTCATAATAATATTTTTTAAGTCAACTTTTGTTTCAATTCCTAAATTAACATGGTTTGCAATTTTTTCTCTTACATCAGGAAAACCTGCATTAGTCATATATTTATGTAAACCTTCTGTTTCCATAAGTTTATTAACAGTTTCTTTAACTTTTTTAGGTGGCTCTTTATATGGGTTACCTAAACTAAAGTTAAATACATTCTCTGCACCATGAATCTTTGCTAATCTTTCTCCTTCTTCAAACATCTTTCTAATCCATGAAGAATTAGTAACACTGTTTGCTCCTTCTTTCCAAAACATAATAACCCCCTCTAGTAAGATATTCTCAGTTAATACTAACAAATCTAGCAAAATAAGTCAATA
>CAZHXU010000113.1:0-9963 GCA_964536535.1 uncultured Fusobacteriaceae bacterium | reverse complement strand
TTCTCAGTTTTCACTTCTACCTTATTCTTTTTTTCTTCTACTTTTTTAGGTTTTCTATTTTCAACCTTTTTTTCCTCTTCTTGTTTTTTACTATTAAATATTTTCTTTAACATATTTCCTCCGTTCTATTAAAAGCAATGAACGAGTTATACCTTTATTATTAACAAAAGCTTTAATAATAAAGTCAGTTTTTACTAAAGATTTTATTAAATAATCCTTTTTTAACTTTTTCTTTATCTTTGTCTTTTTTTTGATCTTCATATTTTTCCAAAGATTCATTAACGACTTCTTCAAGTTCGATAATGCCATTTTCATTTATGAAAGCAACTTCTGGAATAATCCTAGTTCTTTCTGTTAAATCAGGATTTTTAGCTAGTAAATTACCTATTCTAATGTGACTTACTGCCATGTTATTCGCAACTATTTTTGCTTTTACATCTCCTTCACAACCTGCATGCAAATCTCCTTGTGCGCTACCTATTATATAAATACTACCAGTAGCTTCTATCTTTCCACCAGGTGCCAAATCAGAGAGTAATAAAACATCACCATCATGTTCTATTGTTTGACCTGAACGAACTTTTTTCCTTATTACAAGAGTTTCTTTATTTTCATCTATAAAACTCTCTTGTTTTTTTAACAAGAAAAGATTATGGTTGTATTCATTTAATAGTTCTCTTAACTCATTGTAATACCCTTTATTTTCAGGATACAATAAAAAATCAGTACCTTCTTCAAAAAAAGATTTATTATCCAATTTTTCCTTGAATTTATCTATCTCTTTTTCTATATTTCCTTCTATTAAGATACCTTCTTTGATAGCTTTTAACAAAGTAAGTCACCCCTTTAGTCTTCAACATTGTATAACTCAATGTATTTATCTACAAAAGCTTTTGCTATTGGAGCTGCTACTCCTCCACCAGAACCACCTTCTTCTACAAAGGCTACAAAAACAACTTCTGGATTTTCATATGGAAAGTAACCTGCAGTCCATGCATGAGTATTTTCTCCTTGGTTTTGTGCTGATCCAGTTTTAGCTGCAACAACCAAGTTTTTTGTTCTCAAAGCTTTTGCTGTCCCTTTTCGTGCCGACACAGTTTCTTTTAATGCATTATTAATTACATCAAAATTTCTTTTTTTAGTTTTATAATCAACTAATTTTTCAGTTTCTTTTACAAAAACTTCACCTTCAGGATTTACTCTTTCTTTTAATAAGTGGGGTTTATAAGCAATTCCATCATTTGCTAAAACTTGATACAAAATCGCCATTTGAAGTGGAGTAGTAAGAAGCCCTCCTTGACCTATACTAAGGTTCATAGTATCTCCTCTATACCATCTTTCTCCTATCCTCTTTCTTTTCCACTCATCATCAGGTATTAATCCTGGTTTTTCTTCATAAATATCTATTCCTGTAAGTTGACCTAAACCAATCCTTTCAGAAACTTCGTTTATTTTTTCATAACCTACTCTATCAGCCAGAGTATAATAATACACATTAGCTGATTCTACTAAAGATTTTGTTAAATCTACTTCTCCATGTCCTCCCCATTTCCAAGATCTATAAGTATAGTCTCCTATTCTATAATAACCTGGATCATGTATTTCTTCATATGGATCTACTCCTGATTCAAGGAAAGCTAGTGCTGAAACTGGCTTAAATACGGAACCAGGTGGATAAGTAGAAGTAGTTGCTCTATTAAGAAGTGGTTTTCCTGGATTATCAAGAAATTCATTCCACTCTTCTGTTGTAAATTTAGATGAAAACTTATTTAGAGAGTATTCTGGACTACTAACTATAGTAAGTAATTCTCCTGTTTTTGCATCTAATGCAATAAAACTTGCTGTTTTTCCATCTAAAATTTTAGCCATATAATCTTGTAGTTCGAAGTCTATAGTAAGATGTAAATCATTTCCAGGTATAACTTTTGTATTATTGATTTTTTTTACAATTCTGTTATAAGCATTAACTTCAATATATTCATAACCATCTTGACCTTGCAAATATTCATCATAATATTTTTCTATACCTTTTTTACCTACTATACTTCTTTTTGTATATCCTTTATCTTTAAGCTGTTCATATTCTTCACTTGTAATTGGTTTTACATATCCAAGTGTGTGAGCAGCAAATGTATCATGTATATAATAACGTTTTGAATATGAAATAACATCTAAATATGGATAATTTGTAAGTTTTTCCATAATAATATGGGCTTTTTCCCTAGACAAATCATCTATAAGTACATTTTCCCCTGTATACCTATATATTTCTCCATTTTTTATCTGCCTTTCTACATAATCTTTACTGATATCTACCAAATTCGATATCTCTTCTATTACTTTTTCATCATATCTTCTACCATTTAGATACACCAATTTATATCCAGCTATATTCGTAGCTAAGAGATTTCCATGTCTATCATAAATCTTTCCTCTTGGTGCGTCTATTCTTCTTACCCTTACTCTATTATCCTTGGAAAGTTTTGTATAATAATCTCCTTGTATTCCTTGCAAGTAAAAAAGTCTAATAAGAAGAAGTATATATACAAATACTATTGATATTTTAAATACATTAACTCTTATTCCCAAGTCTTTTCCAAGTTTTATATTTATTTTCCTTCTTTTCATTTAGTTCTTACCTTTCAGATTTATACAATATATAGTTCATTATAAATATAAAAACTAACTCTTTAATTACATTTATAATAGTAATGGTACTAAACTCAAAAAAGTAAACATAAGATAGATATAAAATCGCTTCTATAAGTGTTATTATAGGCAGGTTTATTTTATCAAATAATACATGTTTAAATATTTGATTCATAATTAAAACAAATATTATCAAAAATATAATAGGTTTTTCTACATGATAACCTGATAATCCTACAATAAATCCAATCAAAATCGCATAAGGTAACGATAGTAACTCATATTTTGAAGTTAAGTATCCAACAACACTTATTGATACGCAGTTATAGGGAAAATCTACATATACACTAGTTTCTAAAAAAACTAAAGATAGAATAATTAATAAATCCATTAGTTACCCTTATGAATTTCTTTTGCATAACTCCATAATTCTTCTAATCTATAGTACTCTCTAGTTTCTCTTAATAATATATGTACGAAAACATCGTCATAATCAACTAATATCCAGCTACCTTCATCGTAACCGTCTAAACTTAGTCTTTCAATCCCTTCTACCTTTAACTGTCTATTCATTTCATCTACCATTGCTTGAGCATTTCTATCTGATCTAGCTGTTACTATAAGGGCGTAATCACATAAGGAACTCTTTCCTTCAAAGTCTAATACTAAAGCTTCTTCTCCCTTCAGTTTATCTACAGCTTCTAACATTATTTCAAGTTTTTTATTCATTTTTCCTCCATCTATTTAATATAGACATTTATTCTATTATCTAATTCTTTGTTTTCTAATAAATTTTCAATATTCAATAATTTTGACATCTTATATGCAATAAGATAATCTTCAGGTTTATATTCGATAAAGTTTTTAGTTACTTCTTTATCTGTTTTAAGCCTTCTTACATTTTTATAACCATTGTCTTTTAATAATTGATAATTTTCGTTATCAAAACTATCTCTTTTATAGACAAAAGTAGCTAACATATTTTCTTCTTCTCTACCCAAAATTACTACTACATTTGCAAGTGTTGGTAGAGTTCCTTTTTCTTTAACTCTTATATATTTTTCATCTAAAGACATAATTAATTCTTTTAATTGATTTTCACTAATGTTATTGGGAATTACATAACTGTAATCAGTAAGTTCTTCATAATTAGCTGCATTATATCTATAAGAAAATTCATCTTGCAACTTATTTCCCACTTTACCAGCATATCCACTTCTTCCATTACCGTTTAATATGTCTACTAAAATATTCTCAACAACTTGACTTTTTATTTCTTCTCCGTAGTATAATTTCAAGAATACTTCATTTAGAGCTGAAGTAAGTATATAATCTTTACCTTCTTTTGAAACAAGAGGTATATTTATTGCATATTCTGCATCTACTTCATACTGACCTTTTCTTTTAGCAACTACATATCCTTCAATATTTTCTGGGAATATAGCATCTATTTTATGATGTAACTCAATATAATTTTTTGTATCTAAATAATCTTTAACAGTTTTATCTGAACCGATATATGTATTTTCTGGTATACGTAGTGTCAATTTGTCATCATAAACTACAAATACATTTTGTTTTCCAACTATAACATATCTACTCCAGTTAACTTCTGCTTTCCTATTGAACAAACGCCCTACTAAAAAAACTAAAGTCAAAACTACTAAAATTCCTATTACAAAAAATCTCATTTTTCTTTTTTTTCTTCTAATCTTTACACTCACTAGTAAGCATCCCCTTTGTCAATTGGTTTATCTTTACTTTGATTATCTCATTTACTTTCCCATTAAAGTTATTAATTTGAACTTTTATATAATTATTCGTATATCCATAAGCAGTATTGTGTTTTACCTCTTCTACCAACACTTCTACTTCCTTACCAATATATTCTTCCCTAATTATATCATACATCTTATTACGAAGTTTTTCCAAAGATTCTGCTCTCTGTTTCTTTATTGGAGCAGGAACTTTTTCTTTGTAAGTAGAAGCTAATGTTTTTTCCCTATCAGAATATTGGAAAATATGCAAATCTGAAAAACCTATTTCTTCTATAAGTTTATAAGTATTTTCAAAATTTTCTTCTTTTTCATGAGGGAATCCTACGATTACATCTCCTGTAAACTCAATTGTAGCTACTTCTTCCTTAAGTTTACCCAAAACTTTTAAAACATCTTCTCTAGTATACTTTCTCTTCATTAACTTTAGCACTTCATTGTCTCCAGCTTGAAGGGATATATGCAGATGTTTCATTAATTTTTCTTCTGTTTTAAGTAATTTAACAAATCTATCTGAAATTTTATCTGGATATATAGACCCTAATCTAATCCTTTCAATTCCATCAATTTTTACTATCTCTTCTAACAGATCTTCTAGGGATATATCTTCAGACAAATCTTCTCCATAAGCTCCTAGATTTATTCCGATTAATATTATCTCTTTAAAACCTTCGTTACTTAATTCTTCTACTTCTTTCAAAATACTCTCTACTTTTCTACTTCTTTTATGCCCTCTTGCAAAGGGTATTTTACAATATGAACAAAAGCTATCACAGCCATCTTGTATTTTTATATATGCTCTAGACATTTCTCTAAGAGTAGAAAATTCTATTTCTTCATATTCATTTTCATCAAAAATGTTTTTTATAAGAAGTTTTGATACTTTTTCATCTTTTTCAAGACTTTTTACAAGATTTAATAAAGCTCCTTTATCAGAGTTTCCTACAACGTAATCTATCTCTTCAATTCTAGCAAGCTCTTCTGCGTTTGTTTGTGCATAACAGCCTGTAGCTACTACTATTGCATTCTCATTTGTTCTTTTTGCTCTTCTTAGTATATTTCTAGTTTTCCTATCTGCTATACTTGTAACTGTACATGAGTTTACAACATATATATCTGCAGCTTCTTCAAATTCTACTGTTTCTATGCCATAATCTCCAAATTGTTTTTTTAGACTTTCTGTTTCATATTGATTTACTTTACAACCTAAAGTATAAAAAGCCACTTTCCTAAAATTCATTTACTAATACTCCTCCTACAACTATCGCAGCAGTTTCAGCTCTTAATATTCTTTTCCCAAGTGTTACTATTTGAGCCCCTTGTTCCTTAAGATAGTTTATTTCATTCTCAGATATACCGCCCTCTGATCCTATTATATATAGTATGCTTTTTATATCTTTCCTATTACTAATAATTTCTTTAATTTTAATCTCTTCTTCATTTTCATATGGAACAATTACCAAATCAAATTCTTTATAATTAATTTCTTTCAAAGTTTTTGGTTGGTCTATCTCCATAAATTTAATTCCTTGGCACTGTTTCAAAGCTTCTTTTGCTACAGTATCCCATTTTTCCTTTTTTTCCTTAATCTTAACTATTGTTCTCTCAAGTTTAAGTGGTATTATTTTATCAACACCAACTTCAGTTAGTTTTTGAATTGTTAATTCCATTTTATCATTTTTTAACATACCTATACCAGCAAAAATTTCAATATTTTTTTCTTTTTCTATGAATTTTTCTGATTCAATCTCACATTCTAGTGCTTTTTTACTAGCACTAAGTATTTTGGTAATATATTCTTTCTCTCCATCAACAATTCGAAGTTTATCTCCTTCTTTTAGTCTAAAAGAATTTAAAAAATGATTAATCTCTTTTTTATCAGTTATTTCAACAATATTTCCCTTGATATTATCTTTATCTACTACAGCAGTTACCATTAGATTCCCTCATTAGCCATTAATTCTGCTAAAGTAGTTTCTTCAAGTATTTTACTCATTGCTTTATCTAACTTATCCCACAGATAAATTGTTTTACAATCACTTCTCATACAGTTATCTACATGTTTTTCACACATTACAACTCTTACATCTGTTTCAAGTATTTTAAAAACTTCAAGTATATCTATATCTTCAGCTCTTCTATTTAATTTATATCCTCCATTAGGACCTCTTTTCCCAACAATGATTTCAGCTTTTTTTAACTTAAATAAAATTTGTTCTAAATATTGCACAGATAACTTTTGAGCTTCTGATATCTCCTTAATCCTCACCAAATTTTCTTCATTCATAGAAGTATGTTCAGCAATATAGATTAAGGCTCTTAATCCATATCTAGTTTTTGTACTTATTTTCATATGATCTCCTTTATTCTACTCCAAGATGTTTATATGCCTTTTCAGTAACCATACGTCCCCTATGAGTCCTCTTTACAAAGCCAATTTTAACCAAATATGGTTCATAAACTTCCTCTAATGTTCTCTTGTCTTCACCTAATAATAAAGACAAAGTTTCAATCCCAACAGGTCCACCATTATAATTATCGATTATTCCACTTATTATTTCCCTGTCTAATTCATCAAGACCTAAATCGTCTACTCCCAAAAGGCTTAGCGCTTCTACCGCCAACTCCCTAGTTATAATGCCGTTTCCTCTAATTTCACAATAATCTCTTACTCTTTTTAAAAATCTATTAGCTATACGAGGAGTTCCTCTACTACGAAGAGCAATTTCCATTGCACCTTTGATTTCTATATCTACTCCCAGTATTCTTCCACCTCTTAGAATGATTTTTGCCAGATTTTCTGTGTCATAGTATTCCATCCTATGACTAACACCAAACCTGTCCCTAAGTGGTGAACTTAAAAGTCCTGCTCTAGTTGTTGCACCTATAAGAGTAAAATGAGGTAATTCTATTCTAATAGATCTTGCTGATGGACCTTTCCCAATAATTATATCAAGTTCTCCATCTTCCATAGCAGGATATAATATCTCTTCCACACTTGTGTTAAGTCTATGTATCTCATCAATAAATAGTATATCATTTTCTTCAAGAGAGGTCAAAATAGCAGCTAAGTCCCCTGCTTTTTCTAGCACGGGACCAGAAGTGATTTTTAAGTTAGTTCCCATTTCATTAGCTATTACCGAAGCTAATGTTGTTTTCCCTAAACCAGGTGGACCATATAATAATATATGGTCTACCGCTTCACTTCTTTTTTTGGCTGCTTTTATAAATATATTCATTTTTTCCTTAAGTTTTTCCTGACCTATATACTCTTCAAAACATTTAGGTCTCAAGCTTTTCTGATAATCTTTTTCACTTCCAAGCTCATTATTTGATAGTACTCTATCCATGAATTAATACTCTTTTCTCCTATTTACATACTTTTCAGCTTCATCATAGGCATTTTTTGAACTATTTATCATACCCATTTTAGTATATATATCTCCTTGCAACATATGGATATCGTATCTAAATGTTGTATATGGATGATATAGTATCATTTTTTCTAAATAGTCTATACTTTGTTTATATACATTTTGCAGTTTTCTTTGTTTTTCAAGATAACCTGTTTTTTCCCCTTCTGCACTAAATATATTTTGTTTTACTTTTTCTATCTCAAATTTTATATTTCTATCAATATCAAATAGAATTTTTTTAGCATCTTTTAGTTTATCTTTTATCTCAAGATATTCTACTTCATAAGCTTTCAAAGTTTTCATTTCAGCAAGCTGGAATAATTCTTCTTCTGCATCAGCTATCTCAAGATTTTTAATATGCTCTTCTATCTTTTCTATTTTTTCTTCTACCAATTTATTTTGTTCTTCCCTATTTACAAAGTCAAAATTAATATCCCTTATCTCCCCAGCTTCAGTTAATTTTATCTTTGTAGAAATTGGTAAATAACCTTCTTTACTAGCACTAATTTCTATAGTTCCCATTCCAACTACTTGTTCAAATACTTTTTGGTTTATATTATATGCTTTCCCATTCAAATTCAGTTTATACCCAGCAAGATTTGATCTGAATATCACTTTCCCAACTGATTTCATATTAGTAACATTTACTTTTTCATTTTCTTTTTTTACTACTAATTTTTCTCTTCTACTTTCATATCCAAGTTTTTTGAATATTACATTGTATGTTCCTTCTGGAATATTTTTAAAGTAATATTCACCATTTTCATTAGTAAATTGCCAAATAGATAATTCTTCTATAATAACAAGTACATTACTAAGTTCACTTGCACCATTAAACACTACTTTACCATTTAATTTATTAAGTATAGGAGTAAGTGATATATTATCATTTACAATTTCTTCTTGATCATCAAAAGTTTTATTAATTCTTTCTTCTTCAAATCCTTCTGCTTTAACTCTAAGAATTTTTCTTCCAGAAGTAATTTCATTAACTTCTAATTCATAATATCCATTTTCATCTGTTTCTGCACTTGCAAGTATACGACCTTTTTCAAGTAGCATAACTTGTGCATTACTATTAAATGGATAGATATATCCTTTTATTATACTTCCTTCAACATCACGTACCAAATTAACATCTAGATTATCTCCAGCAGTTACTCTTTGCACTATTGCTTCTTTATATTTATCGCTAGTTACTACTACATCATAAAATTTAGTATAATCTAAACCTTCTAGTATAACTAATTCTTTTCCTTCTACTTCATAAACCAAATCTCCATCATAAAGTAGTTTTACTTTTACATTTGCATCTTTTGGATTCAAGTTTACAAAAAGATTATCAAATTTACTCAAATCATCTAATTTTATATCAACTATCGAATTCCCTTTGATTTCTACTTTTTTCTTAAACTCTCTTTTTCCATAAGCTTTTATAACCAAATCATAAAAACCTTCTTTTAATGGCTCTATACTAATATTTTTATTCCCATCATTAATTCTTTGACTATGTTGTAAATAATCATCTCTAAATAGCTGTAATACTCCATCTTGAACTCTTTCATTCAATCTTACAGTAAGAGTATTATAGTCGATTGCTTCCAAATTATATGTTCCTATAGAATTTTTATCTGTTTTAGCAATTTCAAAGTTAATGTCTTTACTATATGCTCCATCTTGAAGTATAGTTGCATTATAACTACCATCAGCTAATTTAGTCTGAAAAACACTATTTGGTTTTACTATAATTCCATAATTTTCTTTGTTTAAGTCTATAAATATGTCTTGTGTAAGTTTAGAGTTAATTCTTCCACTTACGCCGTATTTTACATCTCTTCTAACATAAGGTAAAACAAATTCTTTTTTTTCTAATTTGCTTTTTAAAACAAATTTTTCTTTGTAATCTGGTAAATCACCTTTTTGAAAAACGATTACATATTCTCTTCCTTCTTCAAGGTCATCTATAAAGAACCTACCTCTTTCATCTGAGATGTCATATTTTAAGTTATCTTCTATGTATACAAAAACTCCAACATCTTCACCATTTTCAACTTTAATTGTACCTTCCAAACTGGCACCTATAGCTAATATATTTATGAAGACAAATAATAGCAATATAGATA
>CAZHXU010000112.1:0-10000 GCA_964536535.1 uncultured Fusobacteriaceae bacterium | reverse complement strand
CTTTGTCGTTTGATTTGATACAAAAGTAACTAATGTACAAATGGAATAAAAAATCAGATTAGATTTAAAAAATATATAAAGAAAATAAAATTATAAAAATAATTGCTTTTTATATTTTTTTGTAGTAATCTATGAATATAAAATAAAAATATTCATAGGAGTGGAAGATGGGAAGAGCATTTACTGAAGAAGAAAACAAAATTATTAGGGAAAAACTTTTAGTAGAAGGGGAAATGATATTTTCTCAAGTGGGATTAAAAAAAACAAATGTAAAAGAAATAACAAAAAAAGTTGGAATAGGTCTTGGGACATTTTATAGATTTTTTGATTCAAAAGAAGTAATGTTTATGGAATTATTAAATAAAATAGATAAAGAAAGCAAAGAATATCTGTGGGTTTATGTAAAAAATGATTTATCTTATGAAAAAGGTTGGGCATATAGTTTGTTAAAATATTTTTTCCAATTAACAGACAAAAGACCAATGCTTATAAAACTTTTTTCAAGTATGGAAGATTTTGCACATTTTATAGCGGATACTCCTAAAAACCTTATTGATGAACACTTGGAAGAAGATGACAACTTTTTTAAGGAGTTTTTAGATTACTTTAAAGAAAAAAAAATAATAAGAAAAGAACTTGATCCAAATATACTTTTTGGAATGATAAAAGGTGTAATAATCGGGCTAGTTAACAGAGAAATTTTGGGAGAAAAATATATTAAAGAAATAGTTGATACCCAGTTAAAGTTAATTGGAGATTGGATGGAGGATTAGATGATAAGTATAAAAAATCTTGGTTTTTCATATGAAAAAGAGAAAGAAACTCTAAAAGGAATTAATTTGGAAGTGAAACAAGGTGAAATTTTTGGTTTATTAGGTCCTTCTGGAGCAGGAAAAAGTACTTTGCAAAAATTGATAATTGGATTATTGAAAGGATATAAAGGGAGCATAGAAGTATTTGGAAAAGAAATAGGAAAAAATGGAAATGATTTTGAAGAAATTGGAGTAGGATTTGAATTTCCTAATTTTTATAATAAACTTACTCTAATTGAAAATTTGGATTTTTTTGGTTCTTTGTATAAAAATCAAAGAAATTATGATGAATTATTAAAAGAAGTAGGTCTGTATGAAGATAGGAACAAGAGGGTAGAAGAGTTGTCAAAAGGAATGAAGATGAGGCTTAATTTCTGTAGGGCAAGGATAAATAATCCCAAACTTATATTTTTAGATGAACCAACATCTGGTCTTGACCCTGTTAATGCAAGTATAATGAGAAAACTTATACTAGATGAGAAAAAAAGGGGAAATACAGTATTTTTGACAACTCATAATATGTTAACTGCTGAAAAAGTCTGTGACAAAATAGCTTTTGTAGTTGATGGTGAGATAAAAGTAATAGATACTTGTAAAAACTTGATGAAAATAGGTGGAGAAAAGAGAGTAGAAGTAGAATATAAACTTTGTGGAAAAATAGAAAAAAGAGAATTTCTCATGGAGAATTTGGATAAAAATGAGGAGTTTCTGAATATATTAGGAAGTGGAGGGGTAGAAGAGATAAATACGCCAAAACTATCTTTAGAAGAAGTTTTTATTAAAGTAACAGGTAGGAGCCTAAAATGAGGATAAAAACACTTTTGAAAAACGACATAAAATTTCAATGGCAAAATAATATTTATTTTATATATTTGATAGTAAGTATTGTATACATGGGGATTTTATATTTTGTTCCTAAAGAATTTAAGAAGAGTTTTTTTACATTTATAATTATTTCAGACACATCTATGCTTGGTTTGTTTTTTATAGGAGCTATAAGTTTGAAGGAAAAAGAAGATGGAATATTAAATGCTTTATTTATAACACCAATAAAAACAGGTGAATATTTGAAAAGCAAAATTATATCTTTTTTAATTATGACTTCTACTTTCACCCTCCTAATTTATATAGTAGCCAGAATAAAGATAGATAGTTTATTTTTATTTTTTATAAATCTATTTTTATCTGTCATATTTTATACTTTATGCGGACTCAATTTGGGCTTACAAAGTAAAAGTATAAATGACTATTTGTACAAATTGATTCTTTATTTTTTTATTCTAGTTTTACCCTTTAGCAAATATTTGTTTTCTTTTGATACTATCTTTTATTATCTGATTCCTACCAAAAATACTCTATTTTTGATAGAAGATAGTTTTAGTGGAAATTGGACTGTTAATAGTTATTACAGCATTTTTTATTATATAATACTTATTTTTATCATGGATAAAATATGTAAAAAAACTTTGAAGAAAATAGGTGGAAAAGATGAATAAAAAGTATTTATCTAAAGAAGCAAAAAATATATTAAGAGAACCTTTATTAACCCTCATGTTTTTTATACCATTTATACTTTTATTTTTGCATCAATTTTTGATTCCAATTATTTCTAGGAATATAACAAACTATTTTTCTATAGATTTTGTACATTATGAAAAATATATACTTATTTTATTTCTTATAGTTCCAACTATGACTGTAGGAATGTTGATGGGTTTTGTTTTGGTAGAAGAAAAAGACCAAGAAGTACTGGAATTTATAAAAATAAGCCCTTTTGGTCTCAAAAGATTTTTATGGGAAAAATCCCTAATCACTTTTTGTTTGACTATAGGATCACTTGTTATTTTATTTACTTTGTTTTTAGAATTAGAAATAAATCTAATTATGTTTATTTTGATAGTTTTTTTTCTTGGGATAGAAAGTGTTATATTCACTATACTAATTGGGTATAGGAGCAAAAATAAAGTAGAAGCAATGGCTTATGGAAAAATAATGTCAGTGATTTTTATCTTGCCTATGCTTATAATGATAATAAAAAATCCTATTTTAAATTTTCTCTATTTATTCCCTCAAACTTATGTATTTGCTTTTTTACATAAGCAATTTAATTTTACTCTATTATTTGGAGGAATTTTTATACATTTGTTGTATATATTTTTAGGGTATAAATTTATTAAGAAAAACTTAGGCTGACTTTTGTTGGCCTTTTTTGTTGACAAAGCTTGTAAGTTATAAAGTGTTTACTGTTAACAAATTTTAATATTAGTTCACACAATGTTTCTTTTTAAAAAAGATGATTTTTTCTAAAAATTCAATAAAAACAAGGGTTCTATTCTTTATAAGAAAAATAATAAAATTACATTAATTAAAAAAATATTAAAAAAATATTAATTAAATGTTGACTAACAGTCAAAATTTTAGTATTATAATATTGACCGAAAGTCAATAGGGAGGAAAAATGAGTAATATAAGGGAAAACTTGTTAATTGAATTAAGAAAATTGATTCAAGAAAAAGAATATAAAAGTATAAGAATAGAAGATATTACAAAGGGGGCTGGAGTAGCAAAAGGTAGCTTTTATACATATTTTTCGTCAAAAGATGATATTTTATCAACATTACTTCTAAATAGAATGGTAGAAGTAGAGAAAGTATTGGAAGAAAGAATAAATAAAGTAGAAGGTTTAGATGAAAAAGTAAGGGCATATATAGCAGTAGTATTTGAAAGTATATTAAAAGACTCAGAAACATTACATTTATTGACTTTGTTGCATAAAATAATGTCTACAAATCCTAAAGGGGCTATGTTTAAAAAATTTAAACCTAATAAAGCTAAACAAATGACAAAAATATTAGAAGAGTGTAAAGAGGATTTAAGGGAGTATTTATTAGATAGATTACCTGAAACTGCAAATGGTTTAGAAGGTTTTCTTCATAGGTATATGATAGAAAATTATCTAAATGGAAAATTAGTTTTTGGTGATGAGAAGTGGTTACAAAAAGAAGAAGATTTTCTGACGAAATTCTTTATAGATTCAATTAGGAAGGGAGATTAAGAGTGAAAAAGTTATTAACAATTGCATTTTTGATACTAGGAACTGCTACTATGGCAGAAAGTATCGAAATAAGTATACAAGAAGCTGTGAAAAAAGCTTATGAATCAAATAAGTTAATTTCAAAATCAGAGTTAGATTTGGAAACAAGTGATTTGAAAGTAAAACAATCATATAAAAATGGATTGCCTTCACTAAACCTTAGTGGAATTTGGGCAGATGCAGAAAATGCTAGTCCTTTTAGTACTGGGTATAAAAATCAACTAGTATTGCAACAACCTATATTTCAAGGGTTCCAAATAATGGAAGGAATCAAAAGTTCGAAAAATATAAGAACATTAAGTGAGTTACAATTAGAAGCACAAAAAAGAGATGTGAAACTACAAGTTATAGAGTCATTTTTAAATGTAGTAAGACTAGAAAAACAAAAAGAAGTTTTGGAAGCAGCAGTTGGAGAGATTGGGATAAATTTAGATAGATTAAAAAAGATGCAAGAATTAGGAATGGTAACAAAAACAGATGTTTTAGATTTGGAATTAGAAAAATTAAAATTAGAAACAAATCTTATGACTGTTGAAAATGCAAGAGATATTCAAATCTTGGATCTTAAAAACAAAATAGGTATAAAACCAAGTGAAGAAATAAGTATAGTTATTCCTGAACTTAATGAAATAAATATAGAAAACATAGATTACGATAAAGATTTGGCTTATACAATTGAAAATAATATACAAATTCAAATGGCAAGATTAGGTAAAGAATTAACAAAAGCTAGTGAAACAATAAGTAGAGCTAAATTATTACCTAGTGTAGCTTTACAAGGAACATATGGAAACCAGTCATTTGTAGATGATTTTCAAGATAGTGTAGACCCTGATAATTATGAGTGGTCTGTAGGAGTTAACTTTAGCTGGAATGTATTTGCTTTTGGAAGAAATATAGACGGGCTTAATATAGCAAAAAATGATACTGAAAAAGCAAGATTAGATGAAGAGTTGGCTATGGAGAATATAGAATTATTACTAAAATCAACGTATTTAAGCATATTACAACTGGATAAACAAATTTTGGCTGCACAAAATGCAGTATTAAATTCAGAAGAGAATTATAGATTACAAAAGAAAAAATATGACAACCAGATGATAACAAGTATTGAATTTTTATCGGCAGAAAATAACCTTAGAAACTCTAAGTTTGCTCTGATAGATTATGAATTACAATTTTATTTTAATTACGAAAAATACTTGAATATATTAGATTAACTAGGAGGGGAAAATGTTAAAGAGAATGTTGCTACTGCTAACTACAGTATTAGTTTTGGGAGCTTGTGGTAAAGATGCAGTAGAAGAAAAAGTAGAAGTAAAAAAACCAGTAAAAACTATCGAGTTAAAAGTAGAAAACTTGGGTAAAAGAATAGAAGGTGCAACGAGTTTAGAAGCAAAATTAGAATCAAGACAAACTACTCCAGGAGGAGATATAGTAGAAGTCTATTTTAAAAATGGAGATAGAGTAGTAGAAGGAGATCTTATCGTTAAATTGGAAGACGATGGAGTAGAAAGTAGATACAAACAATCATTAGCAAACTATCTAAGTGCAAAAGCAAATTATGAAAGAACAGAAAAATTTGCACAGTTAGATGTTGAAAATGGTCTTAAGCAAGCTAAAGCAGCTTATACAAATGCATTAGAAACACTTAATAAAGCTAGAAGAGGTGGAAATGCAGAACAAAAAGAAATAGCAAGAGCTACATATGAAGCAGCTAAAACAGCTTTTGAAGAAGCAAAATTAAATCTTGAAAAAAATACTAATTTGTACGAAGAAGAATTAATATCACAAGATCAATTCTTAAGAGTTCAAACTGCTTATAATCAAGCTAATGCAAATTTATCAAGTGCTAAAAACAACTTAACTCTTACTGAAAGAGGAGCAGATCAAGAAGATATAAATACTCTTGAAGCAAATCTTAAAAATGCAGAAAGTATCCTTAAGATAGCACAAAAAAATGTAGATGAAAAAACATGGGAATATACAATTCAAATGGCAAAATCTCAATATATGGCAGCAGAAGCTCAATATACTTTGGCAAAAATAGATTTTGAAGATTTGGATGTTAAAGCAGAACTTAGTGGAGTAATAACTAATCTTAATAATAAAAAATTAGATACAGTAAAAAATGAAGATGTTTTATTTACTATAGTTGATGATAGTTTTATGGAGTTTAGATTAGGTGTAAATGTACAAGATGTACCATATGTAGAAGTTGGCTCAAAAGTAAATCTTGATTTAGGTGGATTAAATAAAACTTTTGAAGGGGAAATAGTAGAAATAAACCCTAGTTCTAGTGGAGCTGACAGAAAGTTTATGGTTAAAGGTAAAGTTGAAAATAAAGATGGTATCCTTAAAAAAGGTATGTATGCTAATGCAGTAATAAGCGGAGTAGAGCAAGAAGTTATAGCTGTTCCTAAAAATGCAGTAGTTATAAAAGGTCTTTATAAATATATTTATATTAATGACAATGGTATTGCTAAGAGAATCACTGTAGAAACAGGAAGTGACTATGGTGACAGAGTAGAAGTTATTATAGAGAAAAACTCTATAAAAGAGGGAGACAAATTGGTAGTAGAAGGGCAATATCTACTAGAAAATGAAGATTTGATTGAAGAGGTGAAATAGGATATGAAGGGAATTTCACATTTTTCAATAAAAAGACCTGTTACTACAACAATGTTTATTATAGCAATGATATTTTCAGGTTTATTAGGACTAAGAAGTTTAAAAACTGAGCTTATGCCAGATTTTACTATACCAATAGCTACAATAAATGCTCCGTGGATAGGAGCATCACCAGAAGATGTAGAAACATTAGTTACACAAAAGATAGAAGAAGCAATTACAGGTGTAGATGGAATAAAAAGTGTTACAACTTATTCATACCAAGATAGTTCATTTACAGTAGTTGAATTTAACTTTGGTGAAGACATAGATAAAAAAGTTCAAGATCTTCAAAGGGAAGTAGATGCAATTAGAAATGACCTTCCAGAAGATGTAGAAAATGTAATTGTTGATGACTTTGATATTAACGCTTCTCCAATAATAGATTATTTTATGTATGGAGATAATCTTATAGAGCTTAAATCTATTGCAGAAGATAGAATTAAACCTGCCCTTGAGAAAATAGGAGGAGTAGGAGAAGTTCAAATTAGTGGGGGATATGAAGAAGAAGTATTAGTAGAAGTAGATCCAGCAAGGGCTGAATCCTACGGAATTTCTCCTATGCAAATTTATGCAATATTACAAAGTTCAAATATAAACTTGCCACTTGGAGTATTACAAGATGGAGATAAAGAGTATGTTATAAGAATACTTGGAGAATTAAAAACAGTAGACGAAATAAGAAATGTAGTAATAAGAAATGAAGAAGGAAGAGTAGTAAAATTAACAGATGTAGCTACAGTATATCCTTCATACAAAGACGTTACTAATTATGCTAGGCAAGATGGAAAAGAAACTATAAATATAGCGGTAGTTAAAACTAAAGCTGGAAATATAGTTGATGTAACTGCAAAAGTAAGAGATGAAATATCTAGAATGGAAGAGATACTACCAAGTAATATTGCTTTTGTTCTTGGAAATGATAGTAGTGAATTTATTGATAGTTCTATAGGAACAGTTGCAAATAATGCATTAGTAGGGCTCATACTTGCATCAGTAGTATTATTTGTATTCTTAAAAAACTTGAGAGCAACAGTAATAGTAGCTTTAGGAATACCTACAAGTATCATTGGAACTTTCTTATTATTAGCAGCAAAAGGAATCTCTATGAACGTAATCTCTCTAATGGGATTAGCACTAGGAGTAGGGATGTTAGTTGATAATTCAGTTGTTGTTCTTGATAATATATTTAGACATATAACTGAATTAGGAGAAGATATAGAAACAGGTTCAGCTAATGGAGCTTCTGAGATGGCAGTACCAATAATAGCTTCTACTGCAACTACTGTAGCAGTTTTCCTTCCTTTAGTAATAAAAGAAGGTATGGCAAAAGAAATATTCCAAGATATGTCATTCTCAATTGCTTTTTCATTATTAGCTTCGTTATTTGTAGCATTAACATTTGTACCAATGTTAGCATCAAAATTTTTGAGTACAGAAACAACTATAGATGCTACTGGGAAGATATTTGCTTGGGTAAAAGATAAGTATGAAGTAGTCCTAAATTGGGCTTTAGTAAATAAAATAAAAGTATCTATAGGAACAGTAATAATTACAGTATTATTAGTATATATAGGTGGAGTAACACTTGACTTTGAAATGATGCCAGAAACAGATGAAGGTAAATATTCTGTTACAGCTAAATTGGCAAAAGGATTAGAAGTTGAAAAAGCAAATAAAATAGCTCTTGAAATAGAAGAGATAATTGCTAGTGATAAATACACAGAAAAATTTACTAGTATCGTAAGTAATCAAGATGTAAAAATAACAGTAGAAGTACCTGATAAAAGTGATAGAAAAGAAACTTTAGATGAAATAATAAATGAAATAAGACCAAAATTTGCTAATGTAAGAGATGCTAACTTTACAGTTGCTGCTGTAAGTAGTATGGGTGGAGGAGGAGCAGGTGGAACAGATGTTGCTCTAAAAATCCAAGGAGATAATACAGAAGTAGTAAGAAAAGTATCTCAAGATATATTAACAGAAATGAGAAAAATAAATGGTTTAGTTGATGTACAATCAACATTTGAAGGTGGAAATCCACAAGTTCAAATATTTATAGATAGAGTAAAAGCTCAAGATTACGGAGTAAGAGTAGCAGATATAGTACCACTTGTTGCTACACAAGTAAAAGGGCAAGATGCTTTTGCTATAACTGGTGATAATAGAGAAATAGATGTTACTGTAAGACTTGCTAGAGCATATAGAAATAGTCCAGAAGCATTATTAGAATTGCCTATTAGTACACCAAAAGGGATTATTCCACTTAAAGAAATAGCTTATACAAGAATAGAAGAAGGACCATCATTTATAGAAAAGCAAGATAGACTTATAAGTGTAACTCTATCAGCTAACTTAGATGGACTTGATCTTAGAAGTGCTAATACAAAACTTAGAAGTATCGTATCAAGTATGGAGATACCAAGAGGGGTAGAAGCTAACTTTGGTGGAAGTACAGAAGAATTTGCAGAAGTAATGAATGACCTTGTTTTTGCATTAGGTATAGCAATATTCCTTATTTACTTTATACTTGCAGCACAATTTGAGTCATTTAGTTTACCATTCCTTATAATGGGTTCTGTACCATTATCTATATCGGGAGTAATGATAGGATTATTAGTAACTCAATTTAAGTTTAATATAATGGTAATGGTTGGAATAATCATGCTTGCAGGTATAGTTGTTAATAATGCCATAGTACTTATTGATTACATAAATTTACTTAGGGCAAAAGGTGAAGATTTAGTAACAGCAGTTAAAGAAAGTGGTTTAACTAGACTTAGACCTATACTTATGACAACAATGACAACAGTATTTGGTATGATACCACTAGCTGCAGGTATAGGAGATGGGGCTGAGATATACCAAGGTATGGCAATAGCTGTAACATTTGGATTGGTATTTTCTACATTATTAACACTAATATATATACCAGTTGTTTATGTATTAATGGAAAATAGAAAAGAAAGAAAAAAGGAAAAAAGAGAAGCAAGAAAAAGAAAAAAAAGAGAGTCTTTATTCAAATCATAAGGGGGGCTTTATATGTACAAACAATTTAGAATTATCTCATCGGAAACACTTGGAGAAGAATTGGACGAAATTCTAAAAGAACAAGGAATTACAGAATATTATCTTATGGACGATATCAAAAGTATGTGGGGAGAGAGTGTTAGGCATATGAATACACATACTTGGCCTGGAATCGACCAAGTAAGAATAGTAGTTGTAAAATCAGAAGAAGCACCTAAACTGATAGAAGTATTTAAGGACTTAAAGAGTAAAATTAAAGAAACAATTAAACTGAGGGTAATAGTAACAACAATTAATGAAATCATTTAAAAGTTTTTATAAATTTTTAAATAACAATAGGAGGGCTGATAAAAAATCAGTCCTTTTGTTTTAAAAAAATAAAATCTATAATTTA
>CAZHXU010000111.1:0-10017 GCA_964536535.1 uncultured Fusobacteriaceae bacterium | reverse complement strand
TCTTATAACAAGACTTGATTTTTTGGTTACTTTTGTATCAAGACAAAAGTGACAATATAAATTATAGATTTTATTTGATTTATTAGAATATAAAAAAACGAAGATGTAATCTTCGTTTTTATGATTTACAACAATCAGAAAGCACCCTTTCTAATTGCTTTGGCTCTAGTCTAAAAGGACTACCTTTTCCCTCTAGGAAGTGGTGTTTGAGTAGAAGATGGACTGATAAACCTGTATACAAAAGTTTTTCATTATTATCTTTTCTTATTACTTCTACCACTGTCTTATGGTATACTCCATCTTCATATGGACATGGAATATCACCTTTTACTTCAATAATTTGAACTATCCACTTATCATCAACAGTTACAGGTTCTCCAAGACCCTTTTCACCGTGTTTCATAAAGTATTCTAATTTTTTCCCTACTTCACTAAAACCAAGATTAAGTTCTCTCATCTCTCCTTCATCTCTATTTATTATATCTGGAAGAGATAATTTTTCATCACCTAAAAAACCCTCGGCTGAGATTATTCCAGGTTTCATATTATTTATAGCTTTTTTTATTTCTGGACTTAATTTCATAAAGACCTCCTTAGGCAAATTTATCATAGTATATTTTATCCAAGCTGATACCATTTTTGGTTAATACACTATTACAAGCATCTATCATTCCTGGACTTCCACACAGATAACCTTCTTTATCTTTTTCTTTATCCATTTTTTCCTTCATATACTTGTCTAATACTTCTGTTATAAGACCTGTTTCACCTTGCCACCCTTCACCTTCTGGTTCACTAAGAGCTGGGACAAAATGAAAATTAGGCCACTTTTTTTCTAATTCTTTTAATTCATCTAAATAAAACAAATCTTTTTTTGTTCTTGCTCCAAAAAAGTACCATACTTCTCTATCTGTTTCTTCCTTTTCTAACATATCATACAATATTGATTTAAAAGGTGCCATTCCAGATCCGCCTGCTACACATATCATACTTGCTTTTGTTTCGCTAGCCATAAAATCACCAAAAGGACCAATTACATCTACTTTATCTCCTTCTTTCAGATGTTCATGAACCCAAGTAGTACAAACACCACCAGGTACTAACCTAATTAGAAGTTCTACCAAACCTTTATCACTTGGTTTACTAGATATACTATAAGCTCTTTGTGTTTCTTGCTTTACTTTACCATACTTTGGCACGCAAAGTTGCATATACATTCCAGCTGTAAAGTCTACTTCTTCTCCGTTTAAATCAATAAGTACTTCTTTAATATCATGAGTAACATCTACTATACTTTTTATATTTGCTTTAAATTGTTTTACATTAAAAAGTTCATCAGGTATATCAATTGATATATCTGCTTTTACTTTTACTTGACAAGCAAGCCTAACATTTTCTTCTATCTCTTTTTTATCAAGATAAGGAATCTCCGTAGGCAAATGAGGACCAATATCACTTGAAACTTTACATTTACAAGCCCCGCAACTTCCCCTTCCACCACAAGCACTAGGTATAAATATTCCTTGGCTAGAAAGTGTAGTAAGTAGTGGTTCTCCCCCATCTACTAACAAATCTTTTTTATGATTATTAATATCTATCGTTACTTCTCCATAGTTATTGACTATTTTGTCCATTATAGATATAAGAGCAGCTAATGTACCTGCAATAGTTGCAACAACTAAAGGAGCTAATAAAAAATCCATAAAAACCTCCTCCTTATTGAACTATTAACATACCTGAAAACCCTATAAAAGCCATAGCCATAAACCCAATTGTAATAAGAGTTATTCCAGGACCTTTTAGACCAGCTGGTACAGGTGCATTAACAATCTTTTTTTGTATTGCACTAAGGGCCATAATTGCCATCCACCAACCTATACCACTTCCAAATGCATAAAACATTGTTTGTATAAAAGAATAATTTCTTATTTCTAAAAACAAAGAAACTCCAAGTATTGCACAATTAACTGTTATAAGTGGCAAGAATATTCCTAAACTCATATAAAGACCAGGAGATAATCTATCTATTAACATTTCTAATACTTGCACTGTTGCTGCTATTACCAAGATAAAAACTATATATCTAAGGTATAATAAATCAAAAGGTATAAGAATATACTTTAATACTACCCAGTTTATAAGTGCTGTAATAGTCAAAACACCTGTAACAGCCATTCCTAAACCATTTGAACTATCTATATCTTTTGAAATTGAGATAAATGAGCACATCCCCAAGAAATTAGCAAGTAATATATTACTTGTAAATATACTCGCAAACAAAAGCACTATTGGACTAATATCTGGTGTCATTTATTCTTCACCTCCCCTTTTATCATTATTCCTTTAGAAATCCAAATTAGTATACCAAGTAAGAAAAATGCACTTGGAGCCATTACCATAATTGTCCATGGTTCAAAAGTAGCGGGCATTATTTGCACTCCAAATAATGTACCAAACCCTAATAATTCACGGATAAAAGCAATTGCAACTAATACCCACATATAACCTAAACCACTTGTTATACCATCCCAAAAGGATAATAAAGGTGGATTTGACTGAGCAAATGCTTCTGCTCTTCCCATTATTATACAATTTGTTATTATAAGACCTACATAAGGTCCTAGGGCTTTACTGACATCTGGAAGATAAGCTCTAAGAAGTATATCTACAAATATTACATAAAAAGCTATAATGAGTGTTTGAACTATCATCCTTACTTTTTTTGGTATATAAGATTTTAATAAAGAAACACTTAAATTTGAAAAAGCTGTAACAAATATAAGTGCAATAGTCATAATAAATGTATTAGTCATATTATTAGTCACTGCTAGAGTACTACAAATTCCAAGCATTTGAACAAAAACAGGGTTATTTTCCCATAAATTTTCTCTTAATAAACTCATTTTGTCACCTCCATATCAAGTAGTTTCTCATATTCATTAAGTACTATTTTTTCTATAGATTCACTTGTACGAGTAGCTCCTGTAATACCGTCTATATAGCCATTTTCACTATCATAGTCACCTTTACCACTACCCATTATTACCTTAAAATCTTTTGATAATTTTTCTCCCTTTAATTGGTCTAAAAACCATCTTTCTTCTATTCTTCCTCCCAAACCAGGAGTTTCATTGTGGCTTGTTATTTCAAAACCTATAATTCTGTTTATTTCTTTATTAACAGCAATTACTCCAGTAACACTACCCCAAAGAGCATTGCCATAAAATTTTGCTATATATACTTTTTTTCCTTCTACTTCTGTTTCCCACAAGCCTTCCTCATTAATAGGGTTAAAATTCTTTTTAAATAATTCTTCTGCATTTTCATTTGTAATATCTTTGTATCCACTTGCAACCAAAAATGCTCTTGCTTCGGCTATTCTACCATTTGCCAAAACTTTTTCTTTGGTACTTTGATGAGTAAGTGCAAGTAAAAAAACAAATATAAAAGTAATTACAAAACTAAAAACTACTGTATATATTACATTATCTTTTTTCATTATTTTGCACCTCCCTTAGCCTTTATTCTTCTAGATATTTCATCAAATAAAGGTGCAAATGTATTTCCTAATAATATGGCAAAACTAGTTCCTTCTGGAAAAAGTGAAAATGTCCTTATTAAACATATTGAAACTCCAATTAATACTCCATAAATCCAGATACTCATATTTTGTTTTGGTGCTGTAACTGGATCTGTTACCATAAAAACAGTAACAAATAAAAAACTTCCTGATAATACAGCATCAATTGGTGAAATCGCATTTGTTACACCTGTAAAGTATAAAGCTGTTTGAAGTAGGAAAAATGAAGTGAAAGTAGAAGCTATAAGCTTCCAGTTAGCTGTTTTGGTATAAATAAGATATATTCCTGCAAGTATAATTAAAATACTCGAAGTTTCTCCTATGGATCCATTATAATTTCCTAAAAAGAGTTTATCTAAGCCTATATCTACCCCATTTCTAAAAAGAGTCAGTGGTGTTGCTCCACTTAGACCATCTACAACTGTTCTTGGATCATAAAAATGATTAAAACTAATTGGAAAAGTTATATAAACAAATAATCTACCTACTATTGCTGGATTAAAAACATTCCGTCCAAATCCTCCATAAATAAGTTTTCCAAATAAAACACCAAATATTATCCCCAATATACTTATCCATATTGGTGAACCTGGTGGCAATGATAGTGCATACAATGCACAAGTAACTAATACTGCTTCAGTTACTTTTTGTCCCCTTTTTTTCGTATATATGTACTCTGTTCCTATTCCAGCAACAAATACTGCTAAAGTAAGTATTATTGCTTTAAAGGTATAAAGATAGAATGATACTAAAAAAAGAGGTACTAGTGAATATAATACCCGTCTCATCATAGGTTGTTTTTGAAACATCAAATCCCTCCTTTATACTATTCATCTTTATACTATACTTTTCTATTTTCTCTTTCCTTTAATTATTTTTACTTTACTTAAATTATTCAATTTTAAGAGGTTTTTGTGTAAATATATCGAATAGGAGTTATAGTAGAAGTTTATGAAAGGATTGGTGAGAATGAAAAAAATATCTTATAAAATTATATTGTTTACTGTTTTAGTATCTTTAATACTGACTTTATCAGTATCATTTGTGTCAATTAGTACAAGTAAAGGAATTATAGTAAGTGAAACTCATGAAATCTTGGAGCTCATGCCTCATAAATATACTGAAGAGTTTCTGCATAAAGTTGAAGTTTCAAATTATACTCTTACTGCAATGGAAGCTATGATAGAGTACGAATTAGATCATTTTGATTTTGAAAATGGAGATAAAAAATTACTACTTGAAACAATAGAAAAAAAGTTTAAAGCTTTATTAAAAAGAAATGACGTATATTGGCTATATATATATTTTACACCTGATTTTTTGGACCTTGGTACTGGTGTGAGTATAAGAAAAAAAGATGACGTTATAAATGTTGAAGAAGCTGGAAATCCTAGATTATTTGATAAGAATAATAGTAGTTATTCTTGGTATTTTGACCCATTAAAACTTGGGGAAGTTTGGACAGACCCATATGACTGGGAAGGCGAAATACTTATGTCACATAGCCAAGCTATTAAATACAAAGGGAAATCAATAGGAATTATTGGCGCTGATATTAACTTTACAAGTTTACAAAATGAAATTTTATCTACTAAAATTGGAGAAAATGGTTATTCTTATTTAATGAATAAAAATTTTGATTTTTTAGTACATCCTACTCTTGCAGGCAAAAACCTAAAAGACTTTGATCTTAATCTTAGTAATACTATAAAAGAAGATTTGATAAATAGTACAAAAGAAGAGATAGTACTCGAATACAAAGATAAAGATGGCAATAAAAAAATTGGAGTTTTTAGTAAGATGAAAACAGGACATATAGTTTCTTTTGCTCCTATGTATGAAGAAGTTTTTTCACCTGTAAAAACTCTAACAAACAAAATAATTATAATATCTGTAATTGCAATACTTCTAAGTATAGTATTAGCTTATTTTATAGGAACTCTTATTTCAAAACCTCTTTTAACTTTTGTTAGAGATTTTGATACACTCAGTAAAGGTGATTTGCGTATAGAATCAAAAGTAAATACTAATGATGAATTAAAAGAACTAAGTATTGCATTTAATCTACTTGTTGATAAACTAAGTGAAACTATTGGTGGGATTAAAACTACTTTTAAACATATTCTTAGTGAAAATACTAAGATGACTAAAGAGATAGAAAAATTATTGAAAGGTTCTGATAATGCAGAAGATATAGATACTCTTAAAAGATTTATGGGAGAAACAATGGATAATGTTCGTAATCAAACTGCAAGTGTAGAAGAAACATTGGCTGGGTTAGAAGAAATTAGTGCAACAGCTGAACAAATGGAAAAGAACGCTTCTATAACTATGCAAATATCTAATAAATCTACATCTGAAGCAAATAGCAGTATAAATAACTTGGATGAATTAAGTAATCAAATGGAAAATATAAAAAGAAGTTTTAATGACGCTACTTCAAGTGTGCAAGAACTTACTAATTTGTCAAATAATATTAGTTCTATTGCAGTTTCTATAAATGCAATAAGTGAACAAACAAATCTACTTGCACTTAATGCAGCTATCGAAGCAGCTAGGGCAGGAGAAGCTGGTAGAGGTTTTGCTGTTGTTGCTGAAGAGATACGTAAATTAGCAGAAAAAACAAATGAAGAAACTGGAAAAATCGAAGGAATAATTAAAGAAATTCAAGTTAAAGTAGAAGAAGTAAATAAAGCAAATCAAGAAGTTGATGTTAGTTTAAGTGCTGGAGTAAGTATTAACGAAGAGGTAAATACTAAGATAAAAGAAATAGTAAGTATACTAGAAGAAAGTAATGAAAGTATTAAAGATATAAGTACAGCTATTCAAGAACAAAATATATCTACAGAAGAAATTTCAAAAGCAGTCAGTTCTATGGCTGATAGTGCTACTGAAATTGAAGGAAAAGAAACTAATAACTATTCTATTACAGAAAAAATAAGTGAAGAATTAGAGAGAAAGATTGTGGAAATTTCTGAATTTAGTACTTTGTTAAAAGATTTAGATGAAAAACTGAACCAATTTAAAGTTGATGAATAATTTTAAAATAGGCTTTTAGCCTATTTTTTTATTTTCAAGTTTTATTTCACTTTAAAAACTTAGAATGTCAAGATTTTCTTTTATTTTTAAATAAAATACAGGAAATATAATATTTTTTCTAATATATATGTAAGAAAGTGGTGAGGTGATAATATGTTTAATCATAACTTTTTAGATGAACTTATGAAAAATGAAAACATAATAAAAACTAAAAGCATTGGGGAAAAATCAAAAGAAATTATTGTTTACAAAGAAAAAAATATAGAATACTCTTGGAATTATCTCTTTTTAGACCAGTTAGAAGAAAACACAATAAAATTTTCAATCAAATCTTCTTTTAGAGAAACTATTCCACCAAAATGGCCTTTGGAACTAATTAACTCTATAAAGTTTAATTTGAAAAAGTATTATATTAATGTTAAACATGGAGATGTAATTTGTATTGAAGACTTTAGAAATCAGTCAAATTTAGCTGGCTTTATACTTATAAGAGAAAAAACTGAAAATATCTTTAATTTAGTTCCATTATTTGAAAAAGAATTATGTTTTTTGGAGTTAGTAGGAAGTAAAAAAGTTATAGATTTACTCTATCATAAAAAAGTCGATTGGAAAGATCTTTCTAGAGAAAGCATAATTGATAATATTGATTTTAACCAATTTTATTCTCCTGATTTAGAATTTGATTTGAATTCCCACGGAAAATACCAGTTATTACTTGGGGTAGATGATTTTAAATTTTTACAATATAATTTCTTGGATTCATTAGCAAATGGAAAAGATATTAATATAATAGGTGATGAAATAGAAGTAATACTATCTCTAGGAGGAAGTTTTGGAGTAGAAGTAGAAGAACATGGCCTTTATAAAATTAATTTTAGTAAAAAAGATATTTTATATTTAAAAAAAATAAATAATTATAATAAGTTTTTAATACTTATTCCAAACGTTAATAATTTTGAGATTACACTAAAAAAAACATTTTTTAGAAATAATATTGGTGAAATAATAGGTTAGAGCTTGATAATTCAAGCTCTTAAATTTTTTCTAATATTTCTTCACATACTTTATGAGTTAATAATTGTGATTCATATAAATCAAATTTTTCTTTTTTCTCTATGTATTCTAAAAATGACTCTATTAGAGAATAAAAACCTCTTTTTTCAAGAGTTGGAGTCCAGTCTGAATCTTTTTCTTTTATACACATATTATTTTTATATAAATATTTCAAACTTACATTTTCAACTGTAATTTTTTCTCCATTTTTGAAAACTTCTACTCTCTCTTCGGTCATACCAGAGATACGATTCATTATTCCTATACCTATGTTGTTTTCTCCATAAAAATTAACTACTAAATTATTTATCAAATCTTCTTTATGTTGAAAATTAACTTCTACCCCTCTATAACTTCCTAATAAATACAGAACTGTATCTACAACATGTATAAAGTCATCATATACATACACTCTTTTTTCTCCAGGAAGGTTTACACGATTTTTTTCCATCAAAACTGTATTATTTTCTCCACATAAATCTTTTATATAGGGAGAATTTCTTCTATTAAACCCAACCATCAAAACTAAACCTTTTTCTTTAGCTAATTGAGTTAGTTCTTCAGCTTGGTGATAATAGTAGGAAATAGGCTTATCAACATAAACATTTATATTATTTTCCAAAAGGTATTTGATTATTTTATAATGACTCTCAGTTGAACTATGAACAAAAGCTCCTTTAATTCCTTTTCCAACTAATTCTTCTATAGTTTCTACACCATTTGTTTTGTACTCTTTACACAAAGCATCTAATTTTTCCTTATTCCTTGTAAAAAAATATAAATCCAAATCTTTTTTTCTAGTTATTATTGGTAAATAAGCTTTTTGAGCAATATCTCCTAATCCAATTATTCCTATCTTCATCCCATCCTCCTTTACATATAACTTACTATAACAAAGATATATAATTTGGTCAATGGTCTCATAAATAATAGCTTAATTTATTTCACCTTCAAAAAAATTTTATTAGTAGTATTTACTACTTCTTTGTGTTAATATAATCAAAGTAATTTGAATGGGAGTGTGTGTTAAAGATGAAAAAAGAACTTAGAAAAAATTTGATTTCAATAGCTTTACCTATTATGTTTCAAAGTTTAATTCTATCTACTATCAATTTAGCTGATGTTTTTATGATTGGGCAAGTAGGAGATGTAGAAATTGCTTCGGTAGGTTTATCAAATCAAATTCTATTTTTATTTATGCTTTTTACTATGGGTATAAATAATGCAGGGGGAATATTTGTTGCACAGTATTATGGTCGAGGAGAAAAAGAAAAGATAAAAAAAGTATTAGTTATATCATTTGTTATTTCTATGTTTTTAGCTGGTATATTTTCTTTCTTAGCTTATTTCAAACCTCATTTATTAATTGGTTTTTATACAAAAGATCTTGAAGTAATCAATGTAGCTATACCTTATCTAAAGATTGTTAGTATTTCTTATATCTTTACTGGTTTAACTATAGTTTATTCAACCCTTCTTAGATCTATGGGAAATACTAAAATGGCTCTCTATGCTAGTATAGTTACCCTTATTACAAATATCACTTTAAACTATCTGCTTATATTCGGAAATTTTGGTTTCCCAGAACTAGGCGTTAGTGGAGCTGCTATAGCTACTACTATAGCTAGACTTTTAGAGATAGTTGCAATCATACTAATTTCTCTTAAAAATAAATATCCTATATTCTTTGGGAAGAAAGATTTTAGAGAAGTAGAAGGTAAATTTATAAAAGAGTTTTTTACTACTGGATTACCAGTAATAGGAAGTCATATTATTTGGTCTGTAGGTACAACTGTTTTATTTATGATTTATGCTAGAGTTAGTACAGCATCTATTACTGCTATTAACATAAGTGGTACTATAGAAAGAATAGCTTTTATTGGAATAGTTGGTTTAGGAAGTGCTGTTAGTGTAATTGTAGGTCAAGAGTTAGGTAAAGGAAACTTAGACAAAGCTTATATAATCTCTAAAGATATGTTAAAGACTAATTTTTCTCTTGCTTTACTTATCTCTTTATTACTTATTATTTTTGCTCCAAGTTTAGTTGCTTTTTATAATATTCCAGAAGAAATCAAAGATTTAGCTACAGGAGTAATTAGAATTTTCGCTATTATCTTCCCATTAAAGAGCCTTAATCTTACAAATATGGTAGGAATTTTAAGAGCTGGTGGTGATACAAAAAGGATTTTTATTATTGATATATGCTCCATGTGGCTTACTGGAATTCCTCTTGCATTTATAGCTTATAAACTTTCTTTACCTATTTATTTTGTTTATGCTTTTGCTTGTGGTGAAGAAATCACAAAATTTTTCGGTAGTATGTATAGATTTGTAAGCAAAAAATG
>CAZHXU010000110.1:0-10067 GCA_964536535.1 uncultured Fusobacteriaceae bacterium | reverse complement strand
ATTATTCCTTTTAATTTGTAAAAGTTTAATTTGTGTAATCTGAGAAATTCGTGGTTAATATTGCTTTTTTATAATTCAAATAAATTACATGCTTTATGTTATAAGAAATAAAAATACAAAAAGGGCTAAAATCTAAATTAGCCCTTTTGAATATTTACTAAATTATTTATTATTTTTTCTTGAATAATGTGGAGAATCTCCCCATTCACCATACATTATTTCATCTCCTACTGTTCCTACTCTTCCAGCAAGACATTTTTTACACTTGTCAGCATTATCATCTATACATGGTTTATCATCATACAATTGATATTTTGCTCTGTGTTTTTCTATTGTTGTAATTGGCATTAGGATATTTGCTCCTGCTTTTAGACCCTTTTCTCTTCCCAAAGAATCTAAACCTTGTAATGCAGTTGTTGCTGCAATATTAACATCTCTAAGGTATATTCTTGTAAGAGCTATCATCTTAAGACCTAATTCCACTCTTTTTTTCTTATCTAAAATTTTACCTTCAAACTCGTCTCCCATAGGAGTATTTTTTGAGATAATATATGGACCCATACCAATCATATCTACGTCCATTTTTTCATAGAATAATATGTCATCTACTAAGTCTTCTTCTCTTTGACCTGGTAAACCTATCATTACCCCAGTACCTACTTGGTAACCTATATCTCTTAGGTACTCAAGACATTTTATTCTTGTTGCAAAATCATGATTTTCTTTATCAGGGTGAAGACTATTATATATTTCTTCATTTGAGCTTTCTATTCTAAGAAGATATCTATGAGCTCCTGCTTCATACCATCTCTTATATGTATCATAACTTTGTTCTCCTAATGAAATAGTTATTCCAAGTTCATTATTTGAAAGTTTTTTAATTTCTTTTATTATATCTTCAACAAAATTAATATAAGCTTCATCTTGTCTCTCTCCAGATTGTAAAACTAATGAACCATAGTTATTTTCATATATCCATTTTGCCCCATCAAGTATCTCTTCTTTGGTCATCTGGAATCTTTCTACATCTCTGTTATCTAGCCTTATTCCGCAATACAGACAATTTTTTATACAAGTATTGCTAAATTCAATAATACCTCTGTAAAACACTTTTTGCCCAATTTCTTCTGTTTTTATTGCATATGCCCTTTGATATATTGCTTCAATTTCTTTAGGGTCTTCTGTTTTCATCAAATAGATTAAATCATCTCTTGTTAACTTTTCCTTTTTTAACAACTCTAAAGCTCTCATTCTAGCCCCCTAATTTTTATTTTCACAACATTATATCAATAAATTACCGTATATGTAAAGAATTTATTGAACATAGTCTAAGGTCTTGATTACCTTTAAAACTTCAATATAACCCTTTCTTCTTATACCTTGGAATTCTACGTAAATTCCTTTTTCTATCGTATCTCTGTACTCTTCTACTACTTCCTTCCTAAAATCATATTTTAAAAGAACTTTTTCACCGCTTTTTTCTTCAAAGTATAATCCTTTATCCCAGTATATCAAAGTTCCTCTAAAATCTTCTTCTATACCATAATAAGTTATTGGACTTTTTAGCATCTCTCTCTCAAAATCTAATAACTCTTTTGGTTTCTCAAGCAAATTATAATTTGCATTAATTTTGTATTCTCTATCTTTTACTATTCCTATTACTACTTTATTTTTGTCGATTATAGTAATAGATTTTGTATTACCACCATTATTTGCTTGGTTCCCATGCATTACTAATTTATCATCTATTTTATCAAAATCCCCTTGAACCTCTAATGTTTCCAAGTAATAATCATAATTTTTACCCAAAAATTCTCTAAAATCATTAAGGACTTCTATTTTTTCATCAATATCTCTCAAATATCTACCTTCTAAAAAACTATAATCATCAAAACTATATAAATTTAATGTAATTATTATTCCTAATACTATTTTCTTCATAAAACCTCCTTGTATATTCTAGCACAAAAATATGAAATTTAGATGAATATAAAGGAAATCTTTTAAAAAATTTGAATTACAATAATGAGTCTTTAAAAAATTTATAAGAGGAGGGACTATGAAAAAACTAATAATATTTTTACTTTTAATATCTTGTATTTTTCCAAAAGATAAACACGGAAACTATAATCTAGATGGTTCAAAGGGGTATTATGAAAGTAATATGGCTAATATGAAAGTTAGTATAGAAAATTTGGGTGATAGATATAAATTTACTATAGAATTAGATAGCCAAGGTTGGGTTGCTATTGGATTTGATTCTGGATTTGCTATGAAAGATGGAGAATTTTTGATTATAAATAATCAAGATGGAGTAGCTTCTTTAGAACATCATTATGGAACTTCTACTTTTGGTCACAAAGAAATTTCTACTTTGGATAAAAACTATAAAAATGAATATGTAGAACTTATCAGTTGGGAATTAAAAGATAATTACGGCATATATACATTCACTAGGAAGATAGGAGTAGAAGGTAAATACTTTAAAGAACTCCAAAAAGGAAAAGAAGTAGAACTTTTAATTGCTTATAGAAAAGATAACAA
Source organism: uncultured Fusobacteriaceae bacterium (assembly GCA_964536535.1). Taxonomy (GTDB): domain Bacteria; phylum Fusobacteriota; class Fusobacteriia; order Fusobacteriales; family Fusobacteriaceae; genus CAZFBB01. The sequence continues at coordinate 7,523 of CAZHXU010000110.1, read as the reverse complement.
TATAAAGAAAAAACATAGTGATGTTGAGCATTTAGATATAATTTTGCCTTAAAAAACATCATTTAAGAAAGAATTAATTTTAGATAATTAGTTCTTTTTTTATTTATGATAATATAGTAAGCTTATATTATTGAAAAGGAGGGCTAATGAAAAATAAAAAATTAATTCTTTTTGATTTAGATGATACTTTATGCGATTATCAAAAAGCCAAAAATAATGCTATTCAAAAAATAAATAGATACTTGGAAGAAAAAGATATAGATTGGAAAGAATATTGGAAAATCTATAATGATTTAGAAGGAAGTTTATTTGATATGTTTTTAGAAAAGGAAATTTCTAAAGAAACTTATAGAATTAGAAGATTTTTAGAACCCCTTGAAAAAGTTGGTTTTAATGATTATAGTTTTGCAAAATATCTAAATAATATTTATGTTAATACAGCTAATGTAGAAATAGGAGTATTTAGTGGAGTAGAAGAAATTTTAAAAAAGTTAAGTTCTGAATATAACTTAGCTATTTTTACCAATGGTCCAAGTGATGGTCAAAATTTGAACATTGACTCACTTAAAATAAGACCTTTTTTTAAAAGTATATATATAAGTGAAGAAATTTCTTATTCAAAACCTTCTCCAAATGCTTTTTTATATATTTTGGAAAAAGAAAACTTGAAAAAAGAAGATGTTGTAATGATAGGCGACTCAATAAAACATGATATAAAAGGAGCTATAAATTCTGGTATAGATTATATCCATTTTGACCCCAAAAATACCAAAGTTGTATCAAGTAGGATCTCTTCTCTTACTGAACTAGAGAAAATTTTTAAATAAAAAGTGTCCTTAGTTTTTTAAGGACACTTGAGTCTAAAAACATTTGTTTTAGCACATTTTATTCTTTCTCTAAAATACTTTGCCACTGATTTTATTGTATTTGATGTACATTTATAAGAAATTTAGTGAATCTAGTGTTTACTTAATCTTATTTCTTGCACTTTCTTACTTTTAGTTTAAAATTTCCTTAAATAAGGACGATTTATCTGACGTAGATTTTTTATGTCCTTTGGACCTTGGTTACTTTTGTATCAAGACAAAAGTGACAAAGAATATTGAAGAAAGTTTTAAATCATAAAAAAAGACTAATTATTTATCTGCAACTCTTTTATTAGATTATCACTATTTATGGAGCGATTCTATATTTTGTCCATTTGCCTTCTACTTTTTCATACACTATCCTATCATGAATACGGTTAGCTCCCCCTTGCCAAAACTCTATATAATCTGGCTCTAGAGCATAACCTCCCCAATGAGGTGGTCTAGGAACTTCTCTACCTTCAAATTCTTTAGCAAAAACTTCTATTCTACCCAAAAGTTCTTCTTTTTCCATCTTTTCACTTTGTTTACTTGCCCAAGCTCCAATTTGGCTATCTCTATTTCTCATTGCAAAATACTCCTCAGACAATTTATCTTCTACTTTTACTACTTTTCCTTCGATTCTTACTTGCTTTTCTACTTCTTCCCAAAAAAAACTCATAGCAACATTGGGATTATGCTCTATTTCTTTTCCTTTTCTACTCATATAATTAGTAAAAAATACAAAAGAATCTCCTATTATTTGCTTTAATAAAAGTATTCTTATACTTGGTCTTCCATTATTTACTGTAGCTAGATGCATAATATTTGGTTCTTTTACACCAGCTTTTTTTGCTTTTTCAAACCAATTTTTAAATTGTTCTATTGGATTTTCTAATGCTTCTGCATCTGTAAATTTTTCTTTTTTATAATCAACACGCATATTTCGTATATCCATATTACACCTTCTTTTTAAAAATCATTTTTATACTTTTTTCATGAACTTCTACTTCTTCAAAGCCCAAAGATTTATATAGTTTATTAACCCTATTACCTACAAGAGCTTCTAGTTCTATACTTTTATCAAATTCATTTGCTTCTTTTATTAATTGATTCAAAAGTTTCCTACCTAATCCTTTATTTCTATGAGATTTTTTTATTTGAATCTGTACTAATTCCCATATTTCTTTTGTTTTATCCACTTTAAAAAGACCTATATCTTCACCTTTATAATTTACAATATTTGCACATTCCCACTTATACTCTATTCTTTTTAACATTTCTACATCACTTATTTCATAACCTGCTTTTATAAGATGTTCTTTCATCGTATCATACCTTAATTCTAGTAAAAATTTCTTATCTTCTACTTTAGCTTCCCTAAATTGAAACATAAACTCCCCCTTTAAAATACTTTACCTACTAAGTCTATTTTATCAATTTATTCTATTTATTTCTAGTTATATTATATTTTTTATATATTTAAATTTAAAACTCTACAGAAATATTAATAACTGTAGAGTTTTTTCTATTTTTTATTTACCAAATTAATAATTACTTTTTTTATATCTTGGTTTACATTTATAAAATTCACCTTGTTTTTAATTGATTCAAAATCATGTTCATCTATTACACGCCCTATACTTTCTACAATATATTCTTCGTTTAGTTTATTTATATTTCTAAAGTTCAATACTAAACGCATACCTTTTTCTATACTTTCTGTAATTGTTTCGTATAAAAAACCAGGGTCTCTGGTAATATAATCCTCTATTAATATAATCATAACCCCATCTCCTCTATTAGCTTCTACCTATTTATACCTAAGCTAATATAATTTCCTTTTATCCAATGAAAAAATAAGTAATTTTTATGACAATTATATGGTGACATTTGAGTAAAATATCTTTTCTTTACAAAATCAAATAAAATCAATTACTTCTTTTAATAAAAAATATTAATAAACTTAAAAAATCAATGTTTTGTCATATATTTCACTTGTTTTAAGGAAATGAATTATTGTCAAGGTACAATTATAGTGCTATAATAACCAATGGTATAGGAGGTTTTTATGAACATAATTAAACAATTGGGGATTATCCTTGGAATAACATATTTAGGAGAAATAATAAGCACAGTTAGTGGTTTACCCATTCCTGGACCAGTTATAGGTATGTTTATTCTGTTTTTCTTATTATTAAGTGGAAAAATCAAATTGAAAAAAATAGAGTTAATTTCAGATTTATTATTATTGAATCTTGCATTTTTCTTTATCCCACCTGGTGTAGGTGTTATAACTTCAATGGAAACATTAGCTGGTAGCTGGTTAAAACTAATATTTGTAGTAGTATCAACTACATTTATAACTATGTTAGTTACTGGTTGGACTGTTGATTTTGTAATAAAAAGGGGGAAAAAGAATGACTAGTTTATTGTATTCGCCAAATTTTGGTATAGTTTTATCAATTATTGCTTATTTAATAGGTCTTTTTATCTACAAAAAAACTAAATTACCTATCTTTAATCCACTTTTAATTACAACTATTATTATTATTGCAGTTTTAAAAGGTTTTAATATTCCTATTGAAGCTTATAATAAAGGTGGAGATTTGATAAAGTATTTTTTAGGACCAGCTACTGTAATATTAGCTGTCCCATTATATAAACAATTTGACCTATTAAAAAAGAATTTTTTACCTATTATTATAGGTGTTTTTGTAGGTTCAGCAACTTCTATGATTTCTGTTATACTACTATCAAAATTGGTAGGTTTAAATATAGATATAACAAAATCTTTAGTTCCAAAATCTATTACAACTCCTATAGGAATAGAAGTTAGTAATACTTTTGGTGGAATAGTACCTGTTACTATTGTTGCTATTGTTATAACTGGAATACTAGGTGCTATAATGGGGCCAACTATTGTTTCTCTTGGAAGAATAAAATCAAAAGTTGCAAAAGGAATAGCAATAGGTACAGCAACACATGCTATAGGAACATCAAAAGCTCTAGAGCTTGGTGAAGTAGAAGGAGCAATGAGTGGTCTTGCAATAGGGCTTGCTGGTAGTGTGACTGTTTTATTAGCACCAATTATATACGCTATATTCTTTTAATAAAAAAGTCTCTTTAAATAGAAAATGGATGAAAATCCATTTTTTTTATTGCTATTGATTTTTTGATTTTAATTTCTATTTTTGAACTTTTTTTGTAAAAAATCTAATTAAAGTCTAAAAGTGAGTATATTAACAAATTAAAATTATTATCATTTTATAATCTCTTTAGGGATTTTTTCTAATTTAATCCTCTTAATCTTTCTTGGGTCAATGTAAAAAATGACCATAAGGGGTTTTCACAAGCTATTTTAACTAAGTATAATTAGTATGTGAATAATTTGAAGGGGGTTAAAAATGAAAATTCAAAATAGAAATATACTTACCATAATTATTTTGGCAATAATACCAATATTAGCAACTGGTTTTTTGAACTACAATATAGGTATCAAAAATACAAAAGAAGCAGGTGTTCAAGAAGTTAATTCCATAGTAAGTCTGTTAATAAAAAATTTAGAATTACAAGCTAAAGTATTCGATAAAGATTTAGACTTTATTATTGAGAGTAAAGAGTCAAAAGACATAAATGTAGTTTTGGAAAACAGCTTGTATTTATTAAATAATCCTTCTTATATACGTATTGAAATTTATGATAAAACAGCTGAAAAATCATATATTATTAGGGACAAAAAAGTAGAAGAAAAAAAACTAACTTGGTTAAGTTATATTGGAAATAAAGAAGTAAAAGATACTATACCTTTTGTTACTACTTCAACAAAAGAATTAAATCTTATTAAAGGAAATAATAAAGATTTTTATGTTAATTTGGTTCTAAATAAAGAAAATTTATTTTCAGATATTAGTAAAATAAAAGTAGGATTAAGTGGTTATTCATTTGTTACAGATACAGATAAAGGAATATTAATAACTCATCCAAATGAAAATATGTTAAATAAACCTTTATCAAACTATGTTAAAGAATTTAGCAAAGTAGTTGATAGATCTTGGGATATGAATAAACCTTTTGAATATGTTTTTGAAGGTAAAAAGAAGTTTTTATCCTATGCAGAAATGACAAGATATAATTGGTATGTAGTTGCTGGAACTTATTATGAAGAAATAGAAAGCAAATTTATCAATGTTAAAAGGATAATTATTGCTGGTATAGGTATCGTTTTTGCTCTTAGCTTTTTAGGTCTAAAATCAACTAATGATGCTTTTGTCAGTCCTATTTTACGTTTATCCAATAACCTTAAAAAAGTGGCAAAAGGAGATTTTTCTATTCGTCTTGAAGAAAAAGGCGATGACGAAATGAAAGAATTATCTCGGATATTTAATGAGTTCATTGTAGAATTAGGAAGTTTGATTGAAAATATAAGAGTAGAAGCTAATGAAATAGTTGATAGTAATCTTGAGTTTATAGATGAATTAAAAGAAATAATTAGTGGTAGTGATAACAATAAAGGAATTGTTGATTTGAATATTGGAATAAAATCAACTATGGATAATATTAGAAATCAAACATCTAGCACAGAAGAAACATATGCAGCAATTGAGCAAATACGAAGTAATGCCGAATCAAACAAAATTAGTGCTGACAAAACTATGGAAATCGTAAGTGATTCTGTTAAACTTGGCGAAGAGGGGATTAAATCTATAGAAACTCTGAGTAATAATATTACTGAAATCAATGAAAAAGTAGAAGATACCGAAAGAGAAATTAATGATTTAAGTAATTTTTCTCACGATATTGGTAATATTACTGGAGCTATAAAAGAATTAAGTGAACAAACTAATCTATTATCATTTAATGCAGCAATAGAAGCAGCTAGAGCTGGAGAAAGTGGACGTGGTTTTGCAATAGTTGCAGAAGAAATTCGTAAATTAGCTGAAAGAACTAGGGAAGAAAGTGATAAAATTAAAGTAATTGTTGGAAATATCTATTCTGAAATTGATAGAGTAAAAATATCAACGAAGGAAGTTAAGGGGAGGGTAGAAGCAGGACTAGAATCAAATGTACAAGTTAACCTTAACCTTTGTTCTATTGTAGATAGTATAAATGAAACTTTTACTCAAGCAAAAGAAATATCTCTAATGACTAGTGAGCAAAATATAGCAAGTGAAGAAATTGGAAAAGCTATTGAAAATATAACTGTAAGTGCTGAACTTATTGAAAAAGAAGAAAGTGATAATCTTGAAACTATTGGAAAAATTGAAGAAAAATTAAATAATAGAGTTATTTTCCTTGATAGTATAGCACTTAGAATGAAAAATCTAGAAGAACAACTAAATAAATTTAAAGTAAAATAATAAGCAGTGGCATATAGCCACTGCTTTTAAAAACTACCCATAGATGCTGTCAAATAAAAGTGTCCATACTCTAGTGCACTATTATTTCTTAATGCATTTACTTCACGTAATCCAACTTCTACATCAAAGTTTTCAACTTTTACTCCTAAACCAAAACTGAATAATCTTCCATCTTCCATATCTACATTTTTTTCAGAGATATAATAAACCTGACCAATGCTAGCAGTCAAATAGGGTTGATAATACGTAGGTAAAACATATATTTTCCCCTTAACATAAACAGGTACTGCTCCAAATGATTCTATTCCACTTGAATACTCTTCTTCAAATAGTGCTCCTACTCCAATTTCACCAAAGTGTAAGTCTTGTGCTATCTCAAGTCCAAAGTTTAACGTCTGTTTCATCTCATAGTTATATTCATCCCAAAATGGCACGTCATCTTTAAAGCTTGAATCAAGTCCATATCCTAATGCTGGATACTCTAATACAATTCTCAAATCAAACCCTAACAGATTAATTCCTAATAAAATAAATAATATAGTCTTTTTCATAAAAATCGCCCTCCATCAAAAATAATTTACCATAAATGAAAAGATATCTCAATAGATTTTAATATTATAATTTATATAAATAACTATATTTTAAATATTTGGTGACATATAGCTGTCACCTTTATTATGTTATTATAAGAAAAAAAGGGAGGAATTATGAAAAAAATAATTTATATTTATCTATTAGAAACTATGGCTTCATGGGAAATTTCTTATATTTTACAAGGGATTAGTATGCAAAAGGAGATTAATAAAAAGGAAGATTATCAAGTTATTACTTTTAGTAAAAATAATAATCCTATTAATACTTTAGATGGGTTAACTATCACACCTCATTCTACTATTAAAGAAATAGACAAGAATAATGCTGTGGCACTTTTGATTCCAGGTGCAAAATCATTTGATAATCATCAAGATGTTTTTCAACTAGCAACAGAATTTTTACAAGATGGAGTACTAGTTGGTGGAATATGTGGAGCAACATTAGAGTTTGCAAAACTGGGGCTTTTAGATAACTATGAACATACGAGTAATGCTCTCGAATACCTCAATTATTTTGCTCCTAATTACAAAGGGCAAGATTTGTACAGAAATTCTCCTTCTTGTTTAAATAATAATCTTGCTACAGCTAGTTCTGCTGGAGGATTATTATGGGCAAGGGATATTTTTCAATATTTAGGTGTGTATTCAGCTGAAAAATTAGAATTATGGCACAAATATTTTGCTCTTGGTAATCCACAGGATTATTTAGCTTTGATATCTTAAAA
>CAZHXU010000109.1:0-10145 GCA_964536535.1 uncultured Fusobacteriaceae bacterium | reverse complement strand
AAGTAATGAAAAAAGGATTTGAATTTGAAAGTATAGAAGATGCTTTTAAAAAAGTAGATGAAGAAATAGAAGAGTTAAAAGTCGCTGTGAAAAATAGAGATAAAATAAATATTAAAGAAGAAGTTGGAGATATGATATTTTCTCTTATTAATATATCTCGTATGGTTGATGTTGATCCCAGTTCGGCTTTAGTTGATACTAATAAAAAGTTTGAAGAAAGATTCAGATATGTTGAAAAAAATTGTGACTTAGATAAAGCTAGTTTAGAAGAAATGGATAAACTGTGGAACGAAGCAAAACATGTACATAGACAAAAATAAAAGGAGAAAAAATGAGATTAGATAAGTTTTTAAAGGTAAGTAGAATAATAAAAAGAAGACCAGTTGCTAAAACTGTAATTGATAATAAAAAAGTAAAAATTAATGACAAAGTAGCAAAAGCTGGAACGGAACTAAAAGTGGGAGATATATTAGAAGTAGAATACTATAGCAGATATATAAAAGCAGAAGTAGTAGAGATTCCTAGTGGAAATGTTGGTAAAGATATGGCAAATGAACTTATAAAAATACTTGAAACTAGGAAGTTAGAAGTAGAAGAGGAAGATGCATTAGGTGATTTATAGTGATAAAATTAAATATAGAATCAAATGCAAAAATTAATTTAGGTCTGAATATAACAGGAAAAACAGAAAATAACTATCATTTATTAGATATGATTATGGCACCAATAAATTTATCTGATAAATTAGAAATTATTTTTTTTGAAAAAGAAGGAAATCTCGAAATAAAAACGAATAATAAGTATGTGCCAACAGACTGTAGAAATATCATTTATAAAATATATAATGAATATTATTACAATACAGGTTTACAAAAACAAAAAGTTGGGGTATATTTAAATAAGACAATACCTTCACAAGCTGGACTTGGTGGTGGAAGCTCAAATGGTGCTTTTTTCTTAAAAGCTCTAAATGAATATCATAATAATCACTTAAGTTTAGAAGAGATGATTGAATTAGGAAAAAAAATTGGGGCAGATATACCTTTTTTCTTAATTAATAAAACTTCTAGAGCTAAAGGGATAGGTGAAGAGTTAGAAGTACTTGAAAATAATTTAGAAACTAAGATTTTACTTATCAAACCTAAATTTGGAATAAGTACAGTAGAAGCATATAAAGGGTATAGTAAATTAGCAGAAAAAAAATGGGCAGATATTGAAAAAGTTATATTGGGGTTAAAGGAAAATAATATAAATGAAGTTAATTCAAGTATAGAAAACCATCTCCAACAGTCGGCCTTATTCTTAGATAAAAGAATCAAATCCTTTGAAGAGGAACTAAAAAAAATAGATACTAATTTTAAAATGTCAGGAAGTGGAAGTTGTTATTTTTTACTGACTGAAAAGGAAACTTCTCAAGAGTTATATATAAGGGTAAAAGAGAAGTTTAATGATTGTTTTATATGTCTAGCAGACTTTATATAAACAAAAAACAAAAAAGGAAGGTGCAAAAGAACATGAAAATCACAGACGTGAGAGTAAGGGTTGTTAAAGGGGAAAACGAAGCAAAATTGAAAGCATATGCAGATATTACTTTTGATGATTGTTTTGTTATTCATGGTTTGAAAATTATTGATGGTCAAAAAGGGATGTTTGTAGCTATGCCAAGTAGAAGAATGCCTAGTGGGGAGTTCAAAGATATAGCACATCCAATTACACCTGAAACAAGAAAAGAAATAACAGATGTAGTAATTGATTATTACAACAAAAACCTTGAAACAGCTGAAGTTACTGAAATCGAGGAAGAATAAAAAATGAGCTCTTTGAGCTTATTTTTTATTTCTCTTTTTTTAAATGAGTAATAAATTTTTCTTAAATTGACCTTTGATTTTATTATTATGATTAAAAAAAACTAGTAAATATTGAAAAAAAAAAGATAAATTATTTGACAAAAGAAAAAAAATCTAGTAGAATTTACAAGCAATGTTGGGCTGTCGCCAAGCGGTAAGGCATCAGACTTTGACTCTGACATGCGTTGGTTCGAATCCAGCCAGCCCAGCCATTAAGACTTTTAGTCTTTTTTTTATTTTTTGAGCATAAGCTATCCTATACGGGGTAGCTTTTTTTATATAATGTTTTATATAAAAGAAAGTATCTTAAATATGTAAAAGAATAATTTGATAATTATATATTCTTTAGAAAGTATTGAAAGGTTCAAATTATCTGAAAGCACTGTATTGATTAAGGTTAGACTTTATGCTATACTTTAATGTGAGGGGGAAAATATGAAAAAAATATCAGTCATTTTGACTTTTTTTTTGCTAATAAACACATTAATATACTCATTTAATGCTCATGAGTTAAAAGATATTTCTTCTGAACATTGGGCGTATAAATCTATAGAAAATCTTTCAGAAAAGGGGATAATTTCTTTAGATGAAGAGATATTTGATGGTCAAAAATCTGTAAATAGATTTGAAATGGCTTATTTCTTGTCTAAAACATTGGATAGAATAGATGATGAAAAAGCTAACAGAGATGATTTGTTAATACTGGAACATATAGTTTATGAATTTTCAGAAGAATTAGCTAAATTTGGATTTAATTCAAAAAATTATTTAGATAGATTAGTAGCTTTTGAGACAAAATTGGAACAAAATAGAATAAATAGTGAAAAAAATAAAGAAGCTATAGATGACTTAAACCTTCGGTTAAAAACTTTGGAAGAAGGAAGAAATCGGACAGGAAGTTTTCTTGAAAATAGTGGTACTGGATACTCTGATAAAATACAATATTTAGAAGATTTTACACTTTATTTAGAATCTAGTATAGATTATTTATCAGGTAGTAATTCTGAATCTGATAAATACAAAGGGTCATATACATTAGGGCTTGCTTTTATACAAGATAATTTTGAACTTATGTTAGAAAGCGAAACTAGTGATAGAGAGAGAAAAAAAGGTGAATTAATAGTAAAGGGTCAGCTTGAAACAAATTTAGTAAAAGATTATTATCTTACTTTTCATACAAGAGATTATGAAAGATATTTGAGATCACATTTTAATAATGTTATATACGATAACCACAATTCTTATACCTACACTGATGGGGAAAAAAGGTATGAATATGATTATTTTGATTCATATGGAATATCTCTTACAAATGAAAATTTGGGATTCTATATAGAAAAAACAAGAACAGATTATGATAGTGTTTATAAAGATAAAGGAACAGATGGAGTAAGTGTAAATGATGATTTTACAGATGCATTTAACTTTATTGCCCAAGGAAAATTTAAGTATTTTGAAGGTTTAATTTTACAAAATGGTAATAATAAAAATATGGATATGGAACTTGCAGTTAAATATCCCCTTGGAAAAGTTGAGTTAATAGGAGCTTATTCTATAAAACAAGGTGAAGACAGAAGTGTAGTAGGGATGGCTAAAGAACAAAAAGAAAACCCTATATACTTATATGATGAGTTAAAAATAATAAATGGAGAAATTATTTTTGGTGGGAATAGTAATTTAACTTTAGGACTTGAAATAAAAAGTGAAGAAGTTACTTTATATAATAACTATTATGGAAGTTTTAGATATCAATTAAGTGATACAGGAAATATTAAATATAAATTTGAGTATTTGGATTCATTTGAAGATGTACACAAAAATCATTATTTTTTACTTAATATAAATAGTGAAAAATGGAATACATATGGAGCTTATAATTTGATTAGTACAAATAAAGATTATTTAGTAAGTGAAGAAAGTACTAAAAATACTTATGATAAAGAAACAAATTATAAAGAAACTCTTATAAAAATGGAGTATAAACTGAATGATGCAATTAAAGCAAAAGCAGGTTATCTATTAAGAGAGTATGAAGGTGTAGAAAATGGTCAAAATACAATTTCTTTTATCCAAGGTATTTACAACTTTAGCAATACAATCAGAGGTTATATCAAGTACATAAAAAATGATGGTATAGATTTTCATGATAGAAGACTAGATATAGACAATGATATGATTGATTTAGATTTTGATAGTCGAACAGGAGTAATAAGAGAAGCAAAAGAAGGAAGAGTTGAATTAGGAATAGAAATCGAGTTTTAGGAGGAACATGAATGGATCCATTGAAGGTACTAAAGATAGGGAGTTTAGTAGAAATGGAAATCATCAATGAAATTTATAGTGGTGAGTTGTTTTTAACAAAAATTGCAGATATGGATGATGAAGCTATGTATATACATTTGCCTATAAATAATAAGCAATATGTAATAGCGAGAAGTGATGATATAGTTAAAGTGAATGTTAAACAAAATGATGGAATTTATAGTGCTAGATGTAAAGTGACTTATAGAGCTTTAGAACCTTATGCTCATATAAAAGTAACTTTACCTAAAAAAGTTTCAAAAGAGCAAAGAAGAGAGTACTTTAGAATGCCAGTAAATCTTTTGGTAAAATACAAAAGAGATAGTGAAGAAAGTTTAAAAACAGCAGTAACAATAGATTTAAGTGGTGGTGGATTCTGCTTTTTATCAAGAAATACTTTAGAAAAAGGTGAGATTATAACATTAGATTTTGAGTTAACTAATGGTAAAAAATATCACAATATCAAAGGTCTTGTAAAATGGAAAGTAGAAAAAGTTGAAAAACAGTATGAGTATGGGATAGAATTTAGTGAGTTTCATAAAAGAGACAGAGAAGAAATTATTTCATATTTATTTGAATTACAAAGAAATAGAAGAGTTGTGGATTAAGAAAATTATATATAAAGGAGTGTAGAGTGTATGAAAAAATTATCTTTTGATTATTCAAAAGCATTAAGTTTTTTTGGAGAACATGAAATTAATTTTATGGAGGATCAAGTAAAATTAGCAGTTCAAAAATTAGATGAAAAAAATGGACCAGGGAATGATTTTTTAGGGTGGTTAGATCTTCCTAAAAACTATGATAAAGCTGAATTCGAAAGAATAAAAAAAGCAGCAGAAAAGATAAAGTCTGATTCAGAAGTACTTGTTGTTATTGGGATTGGTGGATCTTATTTAGGAGCAAAATCTGCGATAGAATTTTTATCACATTCATTTTTTAATAATTTGCCAAAAGAAGGTAGAAATGCACCTGAAATATATTTTGCAGGAACAAATATATCAGCTAAATATATTAAAGATTTAGTAGAAGTGATTGGAGATAGAGATTTTTCAGTAAATGTTATATCAAAATCAGGAACAACAACAGAACCAGCTATTGCTTTTAGAATATTTAAAAAATTACTAGAAGATAAATATGGAAAAGATGGAGCAAAAGATAGAATTTATGCTACAACAGATAAATCAAAAGGAGCTTTAAAAACTCTTTCAAATCAAGAGGGTTATGAAACATTTGTTGTACCAGATGATGTGGGAGGGAGATTCTCTGTTTTAACTGCAGTAGGATTATTGCCAATAGCTGCTAGTGGAGCAGATATAGATAAGTTAATGCAAGGAGCAGCAGATGCAACTGCAGATTTTTCAAAGGACTTAAGTGAAAACCCTTGTTATCAATATGCTGTAGTAAGAAATGTACTACATAAAAAAGGAAAAGACATAGAATTATTAATAAACTATGAACCAAGATTACACTATATTGCTGAGTGGTGGAAGCAATTATTTGGTGAATCTGAAGGAAAAGATAATAAAGGTTTATACCCAGCATCAGCAGATTTTACAGCTGATTTACATTCTTTAGGTCAATACATACAAGAAGGAAAAAGACATCTTTTTGAAACATTAATAAATATAGAAACTCCAGAGATGGATATGGATATATTAGTTGATGAATTAAACTTAGATGGTTTGAATTATTTAGCTGGAAAGTCTCTTGATTATGTAAATAAAAAAGCAAGTGAAGGTACTATATTAGCTCATACTGATGGAGGAGTACCAAATTTAGTAATTAATTTACCAGAAGCAAATGAATATTATTTAGGTCAACTTTTCTATTTCTTTGAAAAAGCATGCGCAGTTAGTGGATATTTATTAGGAGTAAATCCATTTGACCAACCGGGAGTAGAAGCGTATAAGAAAAATATGTTTGCTTTACTTGAAAAACCAGGATTTGAAGAAGCAACTAAAGAAATAAAAGAAAGATTAAAATAACATATAAGATTAAAAATGAACGACTATTTTGAAGAAAATGGTCGTTTTTTTCTTTTGAAATTTTCTTTTTGGAAAACTTTGATTTTATGTGTTCACAAAGTTACCTTAATTTTAATATATATTAATATATAAAATTAAACTATAAAAATCATAATACAAGGTAAAAAATAGAATGTTATTTATAAAAATCATGATTAATCGAAAAAATCATTAGTATTTTATATATGTAAAATTGAAATAAAGGCTTAATTTACTTAACCTCTTTAGTTATTTGTGTTATACTTTAAGATGATATTTGTGACTAAAAGGAGAAAAGATGTTAAATAAAAAAGAAAATGGATGGAAGAGTGTAGATGAAGCCAAAAAAAAATTAATTTTTGATTTTTCAGAATCTTATAAAAAGTTTTTGGATTTGGCAAAAACAGAAAGAGAGTTTATAGATGAAACAATTCTTTTGGCTGAAGAAAAAGGATTTGTTAATGCAGATAAAAAAGATAAACTTGTACCAGGAGATAAAGTATATTTTTTAAATAGAGGTAAAAATATAATTTTATCTGTAATTGGTAAAAAACAAATTGAAGAAGGAGTTAACTTTGTTGTAAGTCATGTTGATGTACCAAGATTAGACCTTAAAGGAAATCCTTTGTATGAAGATACAGAATTAGCTATGTTAAAAACTCATTATTATGGTGGAATAAAAAAATACCAATGGGTTTCGATTCCTTTAGCTTTGCATGGTGTTGTTATACTAGCTGACGGCACAAAAGTTAAAGTTGTAATCGGAGAAGATGAAACAGATCCTGTATTAACTATTCCAGATATATTACCTCACTTAGCAAGAAAAGTACAAGGAGAAAGAAAAGCTGCTGAAGTAATCAAAGGGGAAGAGTTGAACTTGATAGTCGGAAGTATACCTAGTAATACAGAAGATAAAGAGATAAAAGAAAAAGTAAAATATGCAATTTTAGAAAAATTAAATGAAACATATGGTTTAGTAGAAGAAGATTTTATTTCTGCTGAGTTGCAAGTAGTACCAGCTTACAAAGCAAAAGATGTAGGTTTGGATAGAGCTATTGTAGGAGCATATGGACATGATGATAGAATATGTGGATATACTTCTGTAAAAGCAATTTTGGATATTGAGAATATACCTGAAAAAACTGCTATATGTTATATTGCAGATAAAGAAGAAATAGGTAGTTCAGGATCTACAGGACTTGAATCAAAGTATATTGAATATTTTATGGCAGAAATTATAAATAAGTTAAAAGGTACTTATAATGAGTTGATATTAAAAAGAACTTTATGGAATTCGAGAGCTTTATCAAGCGATGTGAATGCAGGAATAAACCCATTATTCAAAAGCGTACATGATCCAGAAAATGCTTCTAAATTAGGTTATGGAATTGTACTTACAAAATATACTGGTTCTGGTGGAAAATATTCATCAAATGATGCTGATGCTGAATTTGTACATGAAATTAGAGATTTGTTTAATAAAAATGACATAACATGGCAAATTGGAATGTTAGGTAAAGTAGATGAAGGAGGAGGAGGAACTGTAGCTAAGTTCTTGGCACAATATGGAATAAGAACTATAGATGCTGGTCCAGCACTACTTGCAATGCATTCACCTTTTGAATTAGCTTCAAAATTTGATATATATGAAGTTTATAGAGCATATAAAGCATTCTATTTATAAATTGAAGGTAGCTTTTGCTACCTTTTCTTTGAAAATTTATTTGAAGGCATAAGTATATAGGGTAACTTATGCTTAAAATTAAATTTTTTTTAAAGGATGTGATTAAGGTGATAAAAAAAGGGACTTAAACTATTATTTTTTGGAAAAGAAAAAAATAATAGGAGGAAAAAAATGGCAGTTGAATTAAAAAGATTTATTAAAGAAGAAACAGTAGTATTTTTGGATACTATCGAAATGGAAGACACAGTTTTTGAAATGGTAAAAAAAGCAAAAGAAAAAGGTTATATTGAAGATGAAAAAACTTTTTTGGATGCAGTACTTGAAAGAGAAAGTTTGGTTAGTACAGGAATTGGATTAGGAGTAGCAATTCCTCATGCAAAAGTAGAAGGTATAAAGGACTTCTTTGTTATTGTTGGTATAAATAAAGAAGGTTTAGACTGGGATGCTATAGACAGAAATCCAGTAGGAGCAGTCTTTTTGATAGGTGGTCCAGATAGAGAAGGAGCCAAAAAAGAATATCTTAAAATTATAGCTAAAATTATGCTACTTATTAAAAATGACACAAGAAGAAATTCTTTGTTAAATGCAGAGAATGTAACAGATGTTGTTACACTATTTGAAAGATTTTAGGTGGTATTATGCACATAAATATCTTACTAATTTTAGCTTTTTTATTTTTGTTAGGTTATTTAAATAAAGTTTTGGCACCTAAGCTAAATATACCAGAAGTAACAGGGTATGTTGTAATAGGTGTTGTAACAAGTTTTGTTGCTTCATTATTTTTAGATAGAAATATCTTTGATTTGGTACTAGATAGGATAGAAGTGATTTCGAGTATAGCTCTTGCTATTATTGGTTTTTCAATAGGAGTAGAACTCAAATGGTCTTCTATTAAAAAATTGGGAAAATCTATATTTTTAATAGTTACATTAGAAACAGGCTTAACTTTTTTGTTAGTTTTTGGAGTTTTAAAGTTCTTTTCTTATGAAACTTATACTAGTCTATTATTGGGAGCAGTAGCAAGTGCAACTGCACCAGCTGCAACAGTATCAGTTATTAGACAATATAAAGCAAAAGGAGAACTAACTTCTGCAATACTTGCTGTAGTTGGAATAGATGATGCTTTTGCACTTACGATATATGTTATAGCAGCTAGTTTTGCAAAGTCACTCATTAATGGAACGGAAATTAGTTTGTCAATGACGGCTCTTAAAGTATTTATTAGTATAGTTGCATCTTTGGGAATAGGAGTTTTATTTTCTCTTTTATACTTAGCTATACTAAGAAAAATAAAAGATAACGATACTATTGAAATGCTGTTAGTTGCTTTTTTATTGTTATTATTAGGAGTGTCAGAGATGTTACATATATCTGAACTATTAACAGTTATGACTTTTGGTGCAGTAATAGCAAATACTTCGAAAGTAATAGCAAAAAAAAGTGAAGGAATAGTAGAAAAATTTACTAATCTATTAGTAGGAGGCTTTTTTATCGCAGGGGGAGCTCATTTGGATACCAAAATGATACCAAGTGTATTTTTGATAGGTCTAGTATACTTTGGAACAAGAGCAATTGGAAAAATTGTAGGAGCTAACTTGGGAGCTATAATAGGAAAAGCCCCGGTAAATATAAAAAAATATATAGGATTTACATTATTACCACAAGTAGGAGTGGCTCTTGCACTTGCAATAGCAATAAAGAAAGAATTTTCAGGAGTACTTACTAAAGGAGAAGACTTAGGTTATTTTGTATTTAATATTTTATTATTTACAACACTTATAACCGAGTTTGTAGGACCTATATTAACAAAAGGAGTACTGAAAAAAGTAGAAGAAATTGATAAGGTAAGGTGATTATATGTATTTTTTATATATAAAAATAATGGATATAGACTATAAAGAAGATATTTTTTTGGCACTTGAAAGTGCAGATATAAACAAAGCATCTTATGTAGAAGGAGTTAATCTAGATAATGCATTAACAAGAGATTTGCCTCTTTTTAAAGGATTTTTTAAAAATGAAGATGACAAAGCAAAACAGGTGTATATAATAAATGCTTTAGTAGAAGAAAAAAGCCAGATAACTGAATTTTTAGATTTATTAAAAGAAACTGGACTTAACTATATTGATGAAGGCATATTGAGAGTACTAGCTTGGCCAGTAGAAGTTCTTATTGGATAAAAATAAAATAGAAAAAAAGCGTTGACAAAGAATTTATCTTATGATAATATTAATCTCGACTTCGAAAGAAGTTTTGGACATTACAAACTAAATAGAAAAAGAAGACAAGCAAAAGATAAACTGAGTGTG
>CAZHXU010000108.1:0-10245 GCA_964536535.1 uncultured Fusobacteriaceae bacterium | reverse complement strand
ACTACATTCACTAAATTTCAAAACTCGCTCTTAGGAGCTCAAACAGCTCCCAATTTTACGCTCATTTCGTTAACTTAATCTAAATTTCTTATAAAGGACAAAAGAAAAAACTAATTGCTACTATAATCCATCTGTGAAAACCCTTTAAAATCTCTAAAATCTGTGTTCTATATTTTTAAAAAAGTATTAATTAAATCTTATCTTAAATATTCTATTCTTTTTTAATATACACATATCCTTACTTGCTGAAAATAATTCTTTAATTATAATATTATTTACATTCTTAGGGAATTCTGATAAGATGTTATGAATGTATTAGGTGCACTATGCATAACGAGGAATTTGGTGAAAAACCAAAGCAGCCCCCGCTACTGTGATGCAGACAAAATAATCGTAAACCACTGGATTAATCTGGGAAGGTGATTATTTTGGTAGAAGCTAAGCCAGGAGACTTACCTAATATAAAAAATCCAAAACTTCGGAGGGAAGGTGATTTGATGAACAGAGGTAGATTTCTGTCCTGTTTGAATGTAAAAAAATAACTAAAAAACATTCAAGCAGGAGGAAAAATGGATAAGATAGTATTAATTGTTGGTCACGGAAGTAGATCAGAAAAAGCAAGAGAAAATTTTGATGAAGTAGTAAAACTAGTAAGGGAAAAATCGAATGAAGTTCCTGTATACGGAGCTCATATGGAATTAGCATCACCATCTATAGATGAGGTGATGCAACTTGTCGTTTCAAAAAATAAAAGTTTGAAAAAAGTTGCCCTTGTACCCTTCTTTTTATATGAAGGAATACATATAAAAGAAGATATACCAGAGATTATTGAAGAGTTAGAAAAAAAATATGAAGATATTCAGTTTACATTTGGTAAACCTATTGGTGCAGAACCAGTTTTAGCTGATATTTTATTAAAAAGAGCAGAAGCGATACTATAAGGAGGAAAGATGAATAAAATACTAATATTAAGTCTTTCTCTAGTAATAGCAAAAGACTCTTTTGGAATGCATATAATGGAAGGTTTTTTACCAGCTTCATGGGCGATATTTTGGTGGATACTAGCTTTACCAGTATTAATAATAGGTATGAAAAAACTTGGTAGATTAGGAAAAGAAGATATAGATATAAAGATGACCCTTGCTATGATTGGTGCATTTGTATTTGTACTTTCGGCATTAAAGATACCATCAGTTACAGGAAGTTCGTCACACCCAACAGGTGTGGGGCTAGGAGCAATACTCTTTGGTCCAACAATAATGAGTATTATAGGATTTGTAGTACTTGTATTACAAGCTAGTTTTATGGCTCATGGTGGATTTACTACACTTGGAGCAAATACAGTATCTATGGCAATAATAGGACCAGTTGTAACATTTGTAATCTATAGATTATTAAATAAGAATAAAATTAATAATAGTTTTGCAATATTTATAGCTGCTACTCTAGGTAATATAGCTACATATTCAGTAACGTCTATACAATTAGCTCTTGCTCATGGAAATGGAAGTATAGTAGAAGCATTAATTAAATTCCTTAGTATTTTTGCTTTAACTCAAATTCCCATAGCAATAATTGAAGGGATAATAACAGTATTAGTTATTAATCACTTGCCAACATTTGTATTAAAAAAGAGAGGTGTTATTAATGGCTAGAAAAAAATCAATTATTTTACTGCTTTTAGTAGTATTAATAACAGTTACACCACTAATTCTTGTTAAAAACTCTGAATTTGGTGGAGCAGATGGACAAGCTGAAGAAATAATAACAGTAGTTAATCCAGACTATGAACCATGGGCAGAAAATCCTATTTCACCACCTGGTGGAGAAACAGAGAGTATGTTGTTTGCACTCCAAGCAGCTTTTGGAGCTCTAATAATTGGATATGGATTTGGTTACTTTAAAGGTAAGGCTATAAAGTAGTGTTTATTGATGATTTGGCATATAAAAGTAGATTTAAAGATATAAATCCTATGGAAAAGTTCTTTTTATCTTTTTTTAACTTAGTTACAACTACAATTTGGGATGATTTTATATTATCCCTTTTGATATTTTTTTCTATGACTTATTTGATTATAAAAAGTACAGGTGATATAAGGGTTTATTTTAAACTACTTTATTATCCAAGTATATTTATACTAATGACTATAGTTACTCTATTATGGACAGGGACTAATCTTTTTTACATCATAAACCTTGTGACAAAATCATATAGTTTAATTATAAGTGTAAACTTTTTGTTTGTAACAACTACTATTGTAGATATTACTTATATTATGAAAAGAATAAAACTCCCGAGTTTTTTCATAGAGTTATTTATTCTTATTTACAGATATATCTTTTATATATTTGATATTAGAGACAATATAAAAAACTCACAGTTATCAAAGTTGGCTTATGGTACATATAAAAAATCTATAAAAGATTTTGCCATATTAATAAAAACTATATTTAATAGGAGTTTCCTAAAAGTAGAACATATGAAATACTCTCTTTTAGCTAGAAACTATAATGGTACTTTTAATTATCTTCATAGAAAAAAAGTTAGAAGTAACAAAAATTATGTTTATTTGTTAAGTTGGATAATTATAACAAATTTAATAGGGGTTTATTTATGATAGAGTTGAAAAATATAGAGTTTTATTATGATAAAAATGAAAAAATTTTTGAAGGTTTAAATTTGTCTATAAATAAAGGGGAAAAACTAGTTGTTTTGGGAGAAAATGGTGCAGGTAAATCAACTTTATTTAAACTATTAAATGCTTTGTATAAAGTGAAAAAAGGGGATTTTCTATATAAAAATGAAAAGTTTACATACACAAAAAAATCTCTATTTAACCTTAGAAAAGGAGTAAGTATAAACTTTCAAGATCCTGATACACAGATTTTTGCTCCAGATATCTTTCAAGAAATATCCTATGGACTTGTAAATATAGGATTAGAAGAAAAAGAGATAATAAAAAGAGTAGATGAAATAAGTAGTTTATGTGGTCTAGATAGTTTATTAGATAAACCTGTTAAACATCTAAGTTATGGACAGAAAAAACTCTTGTCTATTGCATCCAATTTGGTTATGGATTCAGAACTGTATATTTTTGATGAACCTACAACTTGGTTAGATAATGAAACAAAGAAAAAAATCTTGGAAATTTTGGATGTGTTACATAAAAAAGGGAAGGGCATAATAATCTCTACACACAATGTAGATTTGGCTTATGAATTTGCAAATAGGATAATCATATTAAAAAAGGGGAAAATCCTCTATGACGGGGGAGTAGAAGTTTTTCATAATGAAAAACTTTTAGTAGAAGCAAAACTTAATAAACCAATTACTTTAAAAGTAATAGACAAGTTAAAAGAGATGGATATGTTAAAAGATGTTTTTGACTTAGAGGGATTTTTGAAGGAGATATGATGGATTATATAAAAAAACCAATGGTTATAGAAGAAAAAAGTTTTGAGATTATAACAAAAGAATTAGGCGAAAAAATTAATGAATTTACTCTCTTAGAACAAGCTATAGTTAAAAGAGTAATACATACAACTGCTGATTTTGATTATGCCAATATAATAAAGTTTGTCAAAGACCCTATAAAAAATGGAATAGAAGCTTTGAAAAGTGGATGTAAGATATACTGTGATACAAATATGATAGTAAATGGTTTAAGCAAAGTTAATTTAAATAAACTATCTTGTACTCCATATTGTTTGGTATCTGATAAAGAAGTAGTAGTAGAAGCAAAAAAAAGAGGGGTAACAAGGTCTATAGTTGCTATGGAAAAAGCTCTTGAAGACAAAGAAACTGAGATATTTATTATAGGTAATGCTCCTACTGCCCTTTATACCCTAATGGAAGCTATAAAAGAAAAGGGAATAGTACCTAAGTTAATTATAGGTGTGCCTGTTGGTTTTGTTGGTGCTGCAGAATCAAAAAGGGATTTATTAGAGATGAATCTGCCATCTATAATCATAGAAGGCAGAAAGGGTGGAAGTACTGTAGCTGTGTCTATATTGCATGGGATTTTGTATGAAATTGTAGATAGGAGTTAAGATGCTTTCATATAGTTATGTTAATGGGAAAAAATTGAGAAATGGTTATACTACAGGAACTTGTGCAACAGCAGCAGCCAAAGCAGCAGGAGAGATGCTTTTGAAGGGGAGTATTATTGAAGTAGTAGAAGTGATTACACCATCTAAAGTATCTTTAAAACTTTTTGTAGAAAATATACATATTACTAATGATTATGTTAGTTGTTCTATAAAAAAAGATTCTGGAGATGACCCTGATATTACTAATGGTATAGACATTTATGCAAAAGTATCCCTTAGAGATGATAATAAAATTAATATATTTGGTGGAAAGGGTATAGGACGAGTGACTAAAGAGGGTTTAAAGATAGCTGTTGGTCAATCTGCTATTAATCCAACACCACTGAAGATGATAGAAGAAGTAATGAAGAATCTTGGTAATAGAGGTTTTGATGTGGAGATATCTAGTCCTCAAGGGGAAGAACTTGCAAAAAATACATTTAATCCAAAACTTGGAATAGTAGGTGGAATATCTATATTAGGTTCTAGTGGTATAGTAAAACCTATGTCTGAAGAAGCTTTTAAAGATGCATTAGCTGTTGAGATGGAAGTATTAGTAAAAACTAGTAAAAAACTTGTAATGACTCCAGGAAATTTTGGGAAAAAATACCTAATAGACTTTGGAATAGATGAAAAAGATATATTTATTACTAGTAATTTTATTGGATTTATGATTGATTATGCTCTAAAGCTTGGCATAAAAGAGATAATATTAGCGGGGCATATAGGAAAATTAGTAAAAGTATCTATGGGAATATTCCATACACATAGTAAAGTTGCTGATGGAAGACTTGAAGGCTTAGCTATAGCTGGTCTTTTGGCTGGAGAAGATAAAAAAGATATTCTAAAAGTCTTAGAATCTAATACTACCGATGAAGCTTTATTGTACCTTAAGAAAAAAGAAACTTTGAAAATATTAGTAGAAAAGATTAAAAAAAAGTGCGAAGAAAGATCAAATGGACAGATAAGTTTTGAAGTATCTATTTTTGGTTTTTCTCAAGGTGAACTTTGTAGCACAGAAAAATTTAGGGAAAAAGTAGGTGGATATTATGAATAAAATTATTATTGCTGGTTTAGGACCAGGTTCTCTAGATTATATACTGCCTATTACTATAAAAAAAATCATAGAATCGGAGATAATAATTGGAGGTAGAAGGAACTTAGAAGTTATAGATTCTTTTATAAAAGATAAAAAAAACTTTGAAATAACAAAAGATTTTGAGAGTTTGATAAAATACATAAAAAATAATAGAGCTAAAAAGATAATGATGGTAGTATCTGGTGATAGTGGTTTTTATTCTATGCTTAAATATATGAATAAAAACTTTGAAAAGAATCAATTAGAAGTAATCCCTGGTATATCATCTATGCAATATTTTTTTGGAAAAATAGGAGAAGTATGGCAAGATGCAAAGTTAGCAAGCCTTCACCACAAAAATTTTGATTATATAAAAGCACTGGAAAAATATAGAATAGTTGCATTATTAACAGATAAAAAAAATACGCCACAAAGTATAGGGAAAAAACTATATGAAGCTGGTTATGACTATGAAATAATAGTAGGAGAAAATCTTTCATATGAAGATGAAAAAATATCATACTTTAAACCTTCTACTCTAAAAGATATAGATAAAAACTTCCAAATGAATATAGTTATTATAGATAGGGGGGCTGATTAAAATTTTGATTAGAGATGATGAATTTGTAAGGGGAAAAGTACCTATGACAAAAGAGGAGGTAAGAGCAGTATCTCTACTTAAGCTACAACTAGACAAAAACCATATAGCCCTTGATATAGGGGCTGGAAGTGGTTCTGTTACTATTGCTATGTCATTTGCTTGTAAAAAAGTATATGGTATAGAAGAAAAAAAAGAAGCATATGATTTGATTAATGAAAATATAAAAAAGTTTGGTGTGGAAAATATAGAATTAATCTACGGCAAAGCTCCTTTTGACCTTGGGAACCTAGAGTTTGATAGGATATTTGTTGGTGGTTCTGGTGGGAACTTAATTGAAATATTTGATTATATAGATAATAATCTCAAAAAAGGTGGCATAGTAGTATTAAACTTTATTGTATTAGAAAATATGTCTATTGCTTTAGCTGAATTAAATAGGCGTAAATATGGGGGAGTAGAAGTAGTTAATATGACTATATCTAAAAATCGGAAAATTGGTGAAAAAAACATGATGATAGGAGAAAATCCTATCTATATTATAAGAGCGGAGAAGATATAATGGGAAGATTAGTTGGAATAGGAGTGGGAGTGGGAGACCCTGAACTATTAACGATAAAAGCTGTAAAAACCCTTGAAGAACTAGATGTTATTGCTATACCTGAGTCAAAAGAAGGGGAAGGAAGTACAGCATATGAAATTGCGAAAAACTATATAAAAGAAGGTACAGAAGTATTAACACTTCTTTTTCCAATGATAAAAGATAGGGAAGCAATAAATAACAAAAGAAGAGAAAATGCTAGAGAGATCGAAAACTTGGTAAAAAGTGGAAAAAAAGTAGGTTTTTTAACTATAGGAGATCCTATGACCTACAGTACTTATATTTATATATTAGAGTTTCTAAAGGGTAAGATAGAAATAGAAACTATACCTGGTATTACTTCTTTTGCAACTATTAGTGCAAAGTTAAACCTACCATTAGTACTTGGAGATGAAGACCTTAAAATAATTTCTCTAAATAAAAAAACAGATATAATAAAAGAAATTAATAGTTCTAAAAACCTTGTATTTATGAAAGTTACAAGATCTTTAGATAAGTTAAAAGAAGCACTTATCCATTGTGGAAAAGAAGATAAGTTTTATCTCATAAGTAATTGCGGAAAAAAAGATGAAAAAATTATTGATAATATTAATGATTTAAAAAGGGAAAATATATCATATTTTTCTACACTTATTGTTAAAGGGGGAGAATAATGGTTTATTTTGTAGGAGCTGGTCCAGGAGATCCAGATTTGATTACAGTAAAGGGAAAAAAGATAATTGGAGAAGCAGATATAATTATCTATGCTGGTTCACTTGTAAATAAAGAGATAATAGCTCATCATAAAAAAGAAGCAGAAGTGCATAATTCAGCTAGTCTTAATTTGGAAGAAGTAATAGAGATAATGAAAAAAGGTGTAGATGAAGGTAAGATGGTTGCAAGGGTTCATACAGGTGACCCTAGTATCTACGGAGCTATTAGAGAACAAATGGATATATTAGAAGAAGAGAATATAAATTTTGAAGTTATTCCAGGAGTTAGTTCATTTGTTGCTTCAGCAGCAGCAATAAAAAAAGAATTTACCCTTCCTAATGTAAGTCAAACAGTTATCCTTACAAGGATAGAAGGAAGAACTCCTGTTCCTCAAAAGGAAAAATTAAGAGAATTAGCTAAACATCAAGCTTCTATGGCAATCTTTTTATCGGTACATATGATAGAAGAAGTTGTTTCTGAACTTTTATTTTCTTATGATAAAGAAACTCCAGTTGCTATAGTACAAAAAGCAAGTTGGCAAGATGAAAAGATAGTTTTGGGAACTCTTAGTAACATTAGTGAAAAAGTAAAAGAAGCAGGTATAAATAAAACAGCACAAATCCTTGTAGGCTGGTTTATGGGAGACAAATACTCAAAATCTCTACTTTATGACAAATACTTTAGTCACGAATATAGAAAAGGGATTAAAGATGACTAAAGGGGCTATTTTTACTATAACTAAAGGAGCACTTAATTTAGGTAAAAAGATTAGAAAAAATAATAATTATGATTTGTACGGTCATAAAAAATATGTAGATGACGCTATTCCTATTGAAGACAGTTTGAAAGAAGAATTAAAAAAAGCATTTAATAAGTATCAATTTTTAGTTTTTATAATGGCTTCTGGAATAGTTGTGCGTATGATAAAAGATTTGATAAAAAGCAAAGATATAGACCCTGCTATAGTTGTCATCGATGAAAAGGGCCAATTTGTGTACTCTTTACTCTCTGGCCATTTGGGCGGTGCAAACAATTTAGCTAAAGAAATAAGTGAAATAATAGGAGCTGTTCCTGTAATCTCTACTGCTTCAGATGTAACAAATAAAATAGCTGTTGATACTATTGCTATGGAAATAGATGGTCAAATTAAAAACTTAAAAGAAGCTACTAAAGTAACTTCTTTAATAGTAAATGATGAAAAAGTGAACCTTTTGTTACCTAAAAATTTGATTATCAATAACAAAAATAGTTCTGCTGGTGCAATTATAATATCAAATAGAAACAAAATAGAAATTAGTCAAATTTATCCTAAAAACTTGGTTGTAGGAATAGGTTGTAAAAAAGAAACGGAATTTAATGATTTATTAGATGCTCTTTTAAATTTATTTGAAAAATGCAATTTATCTAGAAAATCTATAAAACATTTTGCAACAGTAGATTTGAAAAAAGATGAAGAAGCTATTAAAAAGTTAGCAGACTTTTTTCATAAAAAACTTTTTATAGTGGATAGAGATGAAATTGGGAAAATAGAAGATAATTTTGTTGGTTCTGATTTTGTAAAGGAGCAAATAGGTGTGAAAGCAGTATCGGCACCATGTGCATATTTGACTTCGAATAAACAAGGGGATTTTATAGTAGAAAAAGAAATATATAAAGGAATAACGATTTCTATATATGAAGAAGATTTAGAGGTGGAAAAATAATGGGGAAAATTTATGTTGTAGGTATTGGACCTGGAAATAAAGAAAATATGACTTTTAAAGCATATGAAACAATGGAAAAAGTTGATTTAATTATAGGATACAAAACTTATATAGACCTTGTGAGAGAATATTTTAGTAAAGATAAACTAATTAGTTTTCCTATGATGAAAGAAGTTGATAGGTGTAGAGAAGTTCTTAGGTACGCAAAAGAAGGGAAAGATGTAGCGCTTATAAGCAGTGGTGATGCAGGTGTATATGGTATGGCAGGGATTATGTTAGAACTGGCAGATGAGGGGGTAGAAGTAGAAGTTATTCCTGGTGTTACTGCTTCTAATGCATCTGCATCTATAGTAGGTGCACCTATTATGCATGATAGTTGCACTATATCTTTGTCTGACTTATTAACTGAGTGGGAAATAATCGAAGAGAGATTAGAGCTTGCATCAAAAGGAGATTTTATTATTTCTCTATATAATCCAAAGAGCAAAAAGAGGATAAAAAATATAGAGATTGCAAGGGATATAATGAAAAGATACAAAAAAGGAGATACTCCAGTTGCAATAGTTAGAAATGCCAAAAGAATAGATGAAGAGTATATCATAACCGACCTTGATAATATGTTATCTTTTGATATAGATATGTTAACTACAGTAATTATTGGAAATAAAGATACTTTTGTTAAAAATAATAGAATCATAACTCCAAGAGGTTATGGAAATAAGTACGAGTTGATTTGATGTACTGGTTAATTGGTGGAACAAAAGATGCTAGGGATTTTTTGAAAAAAATAACTATTAAAAACATAATAATAAGTGTTGCAACAGAGTATGGAAAAGAGTTATTAAAAGACTGTGACTATGAAGTCATTGTAAAAAGATTAGATAAAAAAGAGATGAAAAGTTTTGTTAAAAAGTATAAAATCAAAGGCATAATTGATTTGTCCCACCCCTATGCGATAGAAGTATCTAAAAATGCAATAGAAGTAGGAATAGAAGAAGAGATTCCCTATTTCAGATATGAACGAAAGTTATTATCATATAATGGAGCAAGGGAGTTTTTTGACATAGATGATTTAGTTAAAGAAGTAGATAAAGTACTCGGAAACAAAAGAGTTTTATCTACACTAGGAAGTAATAGTATTTCTAAATTTAAAGAGATTAAAAATAAAGAGAATTTTTATGCTCGAATACTTCCTATGGAAGAAGCTTTAGTAAAGTGTAGAGAAGCAAGAATTATAAGTAAAAACATACTTGCTATGCAAGGTCCATTTTCAAAAGAGTTTAATATAGCTACTCTTGAAAACTATAATATAGACATATTATTAACTAAAGAATCAGGCTATATTGGTGGGGAGTTTGAAAAAGTAGAAGCTTGTAAAGCTTTGGGAGTAGAAGTATTTGTACTTAAGAGACCAAAAATTGAATATCCAAGAGTATTTGATACTTTGGAAGATTTGATAGAGGTATTAAATTTTTAATATAAA
>CAZHXU010000107.1:0-10262 GCA_964536535.1 uncultured Fusobacteriaceae bacterium | reverse complement strand
TAAACTCTGTTGTATTCGCTATTCTGTCTAATTCTTCTACTAATTGAGTCACTTCCAGTTGTAACTTTTCTCTATCTTCACTAGTATTAGTATCGTTTGCTGATTGTACTGCTAACTCTCTCATTCTTTGAATGATAGCATGCGACTCATTTAGAGCACCTTCAGCTGTTTGTATCATAGATATACCATCTTGGGCATTTTTAGTTGCCATAGCTAGACCTTTTATTTGCCCTCTCATTTTTTCCGAGATTGCAAGACCTGCTGCGTCGTCTCCTGCTCTATTGATTCTTTGACCAGAAGATAACTTCTCCATAGTTTTTGATACTCTTTCATTCACTTGTACAGAATTTCTGTACGCATTCATTGCTGTTATGTTGTGATTAATTCTCATTTTCAAATCCTCCCTGATTTCAATTTGTTGTTGCTTCCTTGCCACAGTAGCGCGCTTACTGTGTTGGCTTTAGTCACCACAGATGAATTCATGGTTATCTAGGGAGTACATAGATAAATGCATTCATTGTGACTAAATCTTTGAAATCAGGTAACTAGTATGGAAGGTGTTCTTGCCTAGATTTAGGCAAGAACTATTTAAAAATGTTTACTATCTAAGTAATTGTAGAACACTTTGAGGTGCCACATTAGCTTGAGCAAGCATAGCTGTACCTGATTGAGATATGATTTTGTCTTTGTTAAGACTAACCATTTCACTTGCCATATCTGCATCTCTAATTCTAGATTCAGCAGCTTGTAAGTTTTCTCCAGATACTCTAAGGTTATTAATAGTGTGCTCTAACCTATTTTGCATAGCTCCATATTTTGCTCTTTCAGCAGAAATACCTTCTAAAGCTGTATCAATAGTTGCTATTGCTTCATTGGCATCATCTTGTGTAGTCATACTAACACCGTCAACACCAAGTGCACCAGATCTCATATCTAAAAATTCTAATTCTACATTTTGATCTTTATTTGCACCTATGTGGAATATTACTCCGTTTCCTTCATAATCACCATTCATAAGTACTCTAGTATTAAATTCAGTAGTATTTGCTATTCTATCTAACTCTTCTACTAATTGGCTTACTTCAAGTTGTAATTTTTCTCTGTCTTCACCAGTGTTTGTATCATTGGCTGATTGTACTGCAAGTTCTCTCATTCTTTGGATTATTGCATGTGATTCATTAAGTGCTCCTTCTGCAGTTTGTATCATTGAGATACCATCTTGTGCATTTTTAGTTGCCATCTTAAGACCTCTAACTTGCCCTCTCATTTTTTCTGAAATTGCTAGTCCTGCTGCGTCGTCTCCTGCTCTATTGATTCTTTGACCAGAAGATAACTTCTCCATAGTTTTTGATACTCTTTCATTTGTTTGTACAGAATTTCTGTACGCATTCATTGCTGTGATATTGTGATTAATTCTCATAATAAATCCTCCCTGATTCTTTTTTTTGCTTCCATGCCACAATATTCGCGACTATTGTGTTGGTGTATTTAGTCACCATCTATACACTCATGGTGCTATCTTTCGACAACATGCATAGATAGTGACTCAATGAATCAAGGGTTTATATAATATGCCAGGCTCTACCTCCACTAAGAGATAGAGTCTATGCTTATATTATCTTAATAATTGTAGAACACTTTGAGGTGTAACATTAGCTTGAACTAACATAGCTGTACCAGATTGAGAAATAATTCTATCTTTATTAAGATTAACCATTTCACTTGCCATATCTGTATCTCTAATTCTAGATTCAGCTGCTTGTAAATTCTCTTCTGCAACTCTCAAGTTATTAATTGTATGTTCTAATCTATTTTGCATAGCTCCAAATTTTGCTCTTTCACTAGATATAGTTTCTAAAGCAGTATTAATTGTTTCAATAGCACTGTTGGCATCATCTTGTTCAGTAATAAGTATTCCTTCTACCCCTAGCGCTCCCGACTTCATGTCGTTAAATGTAAGACTTACATTTTGATCTTTATTAGCACCAATATGAAATATTACACCGTCACCTTCATAATCACCATTCATAAGTACTCTAGTATTAAATTCAGTAGTATTTGCAATTCTATCTAACTCTTCTACTAATTGATTTATTTCTAATTGAAGTTTTTCTCTATCTTCACTTGTATTAGTATCATTAGCTGATTGTACTGCAAGTTCTCTCATTCTTTGGATTATTGCATGAGACTCATTTAATGCTCCTTCAGCTGTTTGTATCATTGAGATACCATCCTGAGCATTTTTAGTTGCCATTTTAAGACCTCTAATTTGCCCTCTCATTTTTTCTGAAATTGCTAGTCCTGCTGCATCGTCCCCTGCTCTATTGATTCTTTGACCAGATGACAACTTTTCCATAGATTTATCTACTCTTTCATTTACTTGTACCATATTTCTATAAGCGTTCATTGCTGTTATATTATGATTAATTCTCATTTTCTTATCCTCCCTGATTTAAAATTAGCTTCCTTGCTTTTTTGACCTGTGTGCACTCAGTCTTGGGGGCTTTAGCCACCATGACTACATTTCTTTTTTAGATCAAATAATAGGTAGAACAAATGTACCCATTGTAACTAAATCATTTTTGGGAGATGGATCTCTAAGTAAACCTTAGAGATCCTATAATAAATAATAACTATCTTAATAATTGTAAAACACTTTGTGGTGTTGTATTTGCTTGAGCAAGCATAGCTGTACCTGATTGAGAAATGATTTTATCTTTGTTAAGAGTAACCATTTCATTTGCCATATCAGTATCTCTAATTCTTGATTCAGCTGCTTGTAGATTTTCTTCTGCAACTCTTAAGTTGTTAATTGTATGCTCTAATCTGTTTTGCATAGCTCCAAATTTAGCTCTTTCACCAGAAACGCTCTCTAAAGCATTGTTAATAGTTTCGATAGCTTGGTTTGAATCTGCTTGATTAGTTATATCAATTTTATCTACACCTAAAGCTTCTGATTTCATATCACTAAATGTTAAGTTAACATTTTGATCTTTATTAGCACCGATATGGAATACTACACCTTCATTTGCATAATCTCCATTCATTAGAACTCTTGTATTGAATTCTGTAGTGTTAGCTATTCTATCTAACTCTTCTACTAATTGGCTAACTTCCAGTTGTAATTTCTCTCTGTCTTCACCAGTATTAGTATCATTTGATGATTGAACTGCAAGTTCTCTCATTCTTTGGATTATTGCGTGAGTCTCGTTTAAAGCTCCTTCAGCTGTTTGTATCATTGAGATACCATCTTGTGCATTCTTAGTTGCCATTGAAAGACCTTTTATTTGCCCTCTCATTTTTTCTGAGATTGCAAGACCTGCTGCGTCATCCCCTGCTCTATTGATTCTTTGACCTGAAGATAATTTCTCCATTGATTTTGAAACTCTCTCGTTTACTTGTACCGAATTTCTGTACGCATTCATTGCTGTGATGTTATGGTTAATTCTCATAATTGATCCTCCTTGATTAAACTTCGTTTATGCTTCCATGCATTTTTTTGGTATGGGCCCTATACCATTTTGGTGTTTTAGTCACCACTGATAACCTCATCCTGTCTAAAGTTATCTATTGTGACTAAATGAAATTTAATCTCTAGGAGATTTTTACCTTCAAAAGTAAATAGAGTAAAAATCTCCTATATTAATATCAATTATGAATTAATTATTATCTTAATAATTGTAATACTCCTTGAGGTGTTGTGTTTGCTTGAGCAAGCATAGCTGTACCTGATTGAGATATGATTTTGTCTTTGTTAAGACTAACCATCTCATTTGCCATATCAGCATCTCTGATTCTTGATTCAGATGCTTGTAAGTTCTCTTCAGCTACTCTTAAGTTGTTAATTGTATGTTCTAATCTATTTTGCATAGCACCAAATTTTGCTCTTTCACTAGAAATAGTTTCTAATGCATTATTAATAGTTTCAATAGCTGTATTTGAATCTGCTTGATTAGTTATATCAACTTCTGCTACTCCTAAAGCATCCGCTTTCATATCATTAAATGTTAAATTAACATTTTGATCTTTGTTAGCACCTATGTGGAATACTACACCGTCATCAGCATAATCTCCATTTAAAAGAACTCTTGTATTAAATTCAGTTGTGTTAGCTATTCTATCTAACTCTTCTACTAACTGGCTAACTTCCAGTTGTAATTTTTCTCTGTCTTCACCAGTGTTAGTATCATTGGCTGATTGTACTGCAAGTTCTCTCATTCTTTGAATAATTGCGTGAGTTTCATTAAGTGCTCCCTCAGCTGTTTGTATCATTGAGATACCATCTTGAGCATTTTTTGTTGCCATAGAAAGACCTCTAATTTGACCTCTCATTTTTTCTGAAATTGCTAATCCTGCTGCGTCATCTCCAGCTCTGTTAATTCTTTGACCTGAAGATAATTTCTCCATAGTTTTTGATACTCTCTCATTTGTTTGTACAGAGTTTCTGTACGCATTCATTGCTGTAATATTATGGTTGATTCTCATAATCGTATCCTCCTTGATAATTTATCTGCATCCTTGCAGCTAGTGTGTAATCACTATAGTTATTATCCTAAAAAGAATAATAGTTATAGTGACTAAACATAGAAGAATACTTCTACTCTAGAAGGAGCCTTTAGCTCCTCCTAAAGCTATTTAGACTATTAACCTTTTAATAATTGTAATACACCTTGTGGAGCTGCATTAGCTTGTGCAAGCATTGCAGTACCTGATTGAGAAATGATTTTATCTTTAGACATAGAAACCATTTCTTGTGCCATATCAGCATCTCTAATTCTTGATTCAGAAGCTTGTAAGTTCTCAGCACTTACTCTTAAGTTATTAATTGTATGCTCTAATCTGTTTTGTAAAGCTCCAAATTTTGCTCTTTCTTCAGATACTTTTTCTATTGCATCATTAACTGTTTTAATTGCATTTTCTGAGTCTAATTGAGTACTTATTGATAAAGCTGCTACATCTTCTTCTCCTTGTACTCCAAGTGCTGTTGCACTCATGTCATTAACTGTTAAACTAACTACTTGGTCTTTATTAGCTCCAATATGGAATATTAAACCTTCTTCAGCATATTCTCCAGTTAATAGTTTTCTTGTATTAAATTCAGTTGTATCACTGATTCTATCTAACTCTTGTCTTAATTGATCCATTTCTAATTGTAATTTATCTCTATCTTCACCAGTATTAGTATCATTGGCTGATTGTACTGCAAGTTCTCTCATTCTTTGTAAGATTGCATGTGACTCATTAAGAGCTCCTTCAGCTGTTTGTATAAGTGAAATCCCATCTTGGGCATTTTTTGTTGCCATTGTAAGTCCTTTGATTTGACCTCTCATTTTTTCAGATATTGCTAAACCTGCTGCGTCATCTCCTGCTCTATTGATTCTCATACCTGAAGATAATTTTTCCATAGTTTTGTCTACTCTCTCATTTACTGTTGAAAGATTTCTGTACGCGTTCATTGCTGTTATGTTGTGATTGATTATCATAATTATTTCCTCCTTGAAATTTAACGTGGCATCCTTGCCTTTTTTATTTTTAGTTTACAACTATAGATATTATCAACAAAATTTTTGATACTCAAAAATTTAAATTATAAAAGTATCTAGGTAAAAAATATATGTTGATAATAACCACAGTTATAACTAAGCTCCTATTATCTTTAATACACTTTGAGCAGTTGTATTTGCATGTGCTTGAACAGCTACTCCTGTCTGCATTATTATTTTATCTGCTGTATACTCAGTCATCTCTTTAGCCATATCTGCATCTCTTATTCTTGATTCGGCATTAGCTAAATTGTCATGTTCTAATCTTATATTTTGCAAAGTATGTTCTAGTCTATTATGTGTTGCTCCTATTTTTGCTCTTTCTGTACCAACTATTTCTATAGCTTTATCAGCAAGAACTATAGCTTCATTGGCTTTTTTTTGATTACTCAAATTTAAGCTTTCTACACCTAAGCTCACACTATCCATATTATCCAAAATTACTCCGTAAATATCTCCTTTGTTGGCTCCAACAAAGAAATTAAATCCATCTTTATAACGACCATCTATAAGATTTTTAGTATTAAAATGTGTTTCATCTGATATCTTATCGATTTCAATAATTAATTCATCAATTTCAAATTGTAACTTTTCTCGATCTTTATCTGTATTTGTATCACTTGCTGACTGTACTGCAAGTTCTCTTACTCTTTGTAAAATTGCATGTGTTTCGTTAAGGGCTCCTTCTGCTGTATCTACCATATTCATAGCATCTTGAGTATTTTGCATAGCTTTATTAAGCCCTCTAATTTGTGCTCTCATTTTTTCAGAGATTGCAAGACCTGCACTGTCGTCACCAGCTTTATTCACTCTCTTTCCAGAGTTTAGTTTTTCAATTTTTTTACCCATATGCTCATACCTTTCAGTGAGCATCCTATTGGTAGTCATAGCTGTAATATTTGAGTTAATCTTCATACACTAGCCTCCTAAACTATCAATTATCCATTTAATAGTTGTAAGATACCTTGAGGAGCTGCATTAGCTTGAGCTAACATTGCAGTACCTGATTGTGCAATAATTTTATTTTTACTAAATTCAACAATTTCACTTGCCATATCAGCATCTCTAATTCTTGATTCAGCTGCTTGTAGGTTCTCAGCACTTACTCTTAAGTTATTTATTGTATGTTCTAATCTGTTTTGCATAGCACCATATCTTGCTCTTTCTTCCGAAACTCTTTCAATTGCGCTATTAATAATCTCAATTGCTTTTTCAGCATTTGCTGAAGTCGCTACTGAAACTGTTGCATTTTCTGTTTTTTCTTCAGTTATAGCATTTCCATTTTCATCAAGAGCTATACTTCCATCTGCATTTCTTACTGGTACTTGTATTGCCATTGAACCAGCAATTCCTAAAGCTACTGCAGTCATTTCATTCATTTTCATGTTAACTGTTTGACCTTCATTAGCACCTATTTGGAAGTTAAGTCCACTTTCAGAAAATTCTCCTGTTATAAGTTTTTTTGTATTAAATTCAGTTGCATCACTGATTCTATCTAACTCTAATCTTAATTGTTCAATTTCTTGTTGTACTGCATCTCTATCTTTATCTGTATTAGTATCATTTGCTGCTTGTACTGCAAGTTCTCTCATTCTTTGTAAAATTGCATGAGCTTCATTCAAAGCTCCTTCAGCTGTTTGAATAAGTGAAATTGCATCTTGAGAGTTTTTCTTAGCCATATCAAGACCTCTAATTTGTGCTCTCATTTTTTCAGATATTGCTAATCCTGCTGCGTCATCTGCAGCTCTATTTATTCTGTAACCAGATGATAATCTTTCTAAAGACTCATTTATTTTGTCGTTAGTTGCTGTTAAGTTTCTGTATGCGTTCATTGCTGTTATGTTATGATTGATTCTCATTTTGTATCCTCCTTGATTATATTAAGCGGACTTCCTTGTCCTAAGAATTAAAAAAGCCAGTTTATGCTTTTTCATAAACCGGCTGTTATTATAGAATCTATTGAAACATTATTAAAACTTTGTATGCCAAAATAAAGTATTGTTTATACACACTTATATTAACATCCTTGTTTTAATATCTCTTCCATTAGATCCTACTCAAACCTCCGTGTTTAAGGTTTTTTAACGAGCTTGTCTGCTCAAAATCGAATTCTGTGTTGCACTCCTTGCTCCACATTTTAATTATCGACTTCTTTTATTTTTTCTTTAATATTTTTTTTATTTTTTTTCAACAGGTATTTGCATCAGGGAAAGTTTAAAAATTCCACTAATGCTAAAGAAAGTATCTACAGAGAAGAATCCATCTACGATTCTCTTTCCTGTTGACTACTCCTTTAGTCTTGTGATAAACCTCCATGCTTACCCATTTTTCGAGGACTTTTGTGTCCTATTCACTTTACAATTTAATTATCGATACTTTTTTAAAAAACTTTATACTTTTTTTAAATTTTTTAACTTTTTATATCGATTATTTTCTTTACAATCTAATTATCGATTATTTCTATTTTTTCTTTAGCTTTTTTTTATAATTTTTTTATTTTTTTTAAAATATATATTTTTCTCAAAAAAAGGGCAGACCAGTGCGGGCAAGCACTGGTCTTGAGAGTGTTATCTAAGGGTATAACTTGAAGAATATATATCTGACACTGTTATTATACTTTAACTTAATGCTTTTTAAAAGCCTTTTTCACATTCTATCTAAAATCATGAGCAAACTACATAAAAATATGCACAAAATACTCTTTTATTCTTCAAACAGATTTAAACTGTAATATTAAATTCTTCTATACTAAAGATTCTATAAAGATATCTGCAATTTCTTCTAGATTTTTCTTTAACTCTTCTTCTTGAATATCTTTCAAATACCCTGTTGTTACTAGTGTTGCCAAACCATGAGCATAAACCCAACACTTATGTAATAACCACTTTTGACTTTCAATACTTAGTATTCTAAGTTTTTCATCTTTAGAAAATTCTTCAAATAACATCTGATTAAATTCATTAATTAACTCTTTGTATGATTCTTGCTCAAAAAAAATCGAACTAAATAATTCCTTTTCTTCTTTAGCAAACTTAACTATGCCTATACCTATATTTAATAATATCTTATCTGTATAATCTCTTTTTACATACAATAAAAACTCTTCTTTGGCTCTTGCCATTATCTCTTCCTTTAATTCACCCATTGAATCAAAAGAACTATATATAGGAACTGGAGAACAATTTAGCTTTTTTGCTATATTTCTCGCTGTTATCTCATGGATTCCTTTTTCTTTTAATAATTGATAAGATCCTTTTAATATTTTTTCTTTTGTAAACGAAACTTTTTTAGGCATAACAACTCCTTTTATAACATTAGTAATATAACAGGTATAATATAACATTATTTTTATTCTTTGTCAAAAGAAAGACTTTATTTCCAAAAGATTTAAATGGTTAATTTCAATCTTTTTAGAAATTAAAATAACTTTCTATTCTAAAATAAAAAAACTAAATTCTATCGAATTTAGTTTCTATTAGTTATATTCTCTTATAATCTTTTGCTTTTGTTTCACCAAGTACATGTTTAAACAATATACTCATATCAAGTAAATTAGCTTTAATGTATTCATCACTTGTATCTTTTATAAAATTAGTAGATACTAGTGTTGCTAATCCATGAGCATATATCCAACATTTTTCCAAAAGCCAATCTTTTTTCTCTCTTTCTACTCCCTCAAACCTGTAGTCATCTTCAATTTCTTCATATATAGATTTTTTAAATTCTGAGATTATATCTTTATATGAATTGTTCTTTAGAAATATCGAACTAAATAGTTCCTTTTCTTCCCTAGCAAAAATAACAATTCCCATTCCAACATTTAAAAAAACTATATCTGTATATGGTTTTCTTATATATGTTAAAAATTGATTTTTAGCTATTTCTATAAGTTCTTCTTTTAATTGATCCATAGAACTAAAATAACTATAAATAGGAGCTGGTGATGACTTTAGCTTTTTAGCAATATTCCTTGCTGTAATAGCATTAAGTCCACTTTCTTTTAGTATCTCAAATCCTTTACCGACTACATCTTCACGAGTAAATACAACTTTTTTTGGCATATCTTCCTCCAACAAAATTAAATTTTTGCTGTAACAACTCTAAATTTTCTTATAAGCACAATATACAAATTCGTCATACTCCACTTCTTCTACCTTCTCATACTCTTCCAAATTAATATGTGGAAAATACACATCACCTTCATACTTCCCTTTTATATGGGAGATATGTAACATTTGTACATGAGGTAGAAGTTCATTATATATTTTATTTCCCCCAATAACAAAATTTCTTTTGTTATCATCTAAGTTTTCTAACAATTCCTTTGTTCCCTCAAAAACTTTTGCACCTTCTACTTCAAACCCTTTATTCCTACTTAATATTATATTCTCTCTATTTGGAAGTAACTTTCCTATACTCTCATAAGTTACTCTGCCCATTATTACCCTATGTCCACTTGTTAATCTTTTAAAGTGCTTCAAATCTTCACTTATATGCCATGGAAGGTCACTTCCATTACCAATTAACCTATTTTCGTCGAAACCAACTACTATTTCTAACATTTCCCCTCCTTATCTCACTTAATAATTATACAACTTCTAGAAAGTTTATTCAATAATTTATTACATTTGTCTTTTTACTCAAAATATGATTACAATCTACTTAATATGTATATACTTTATCTATTTCCAAAAAACAAAAAGGCTATAAATAGCCTTA
>CAZHXU010000106.1:0-10263 GCA_964536535.1 uncultured Fusobacteriaceae bacterium | reverse complement strand
TAAAAGAAATTAGAGAAAAAATAAAATTTATTTAAATAAATTTCTTTAGAACAAATACAAAAGAGACTCTTATATTTCAAGTCTCTTATAACAAACTCTATTTTATACTTCTACTCCATTTTTCTTCCTAGTTAATATACTATCTATAGTAACAGCAAGTGCTCCGTCACCACTTACATTTGTAGCTGTCCCAAAACTATCTTGTGCAAAATGTATAGCTATCATTAGCCCTTGTTGACCTGATGAAAACATAAGCATCTTCTCAAGTAATCCAAGTGCTGCATAAACTCCACCACCTGGTATTCCAGGTGCTGCAACCATAGTTACTCCAAGCATCAGTATAAATGGAAACATACTAGAAAATGTTGGATTAATTCCAGACATAAGCATTACTCCCATACTTGATAAAACAAGTGTAATTGTATCTCCTGCTAAATGTATAGTTGCTCCTAATGGCACAACAAAATCTACTATTTCTTCAGAAACTCCGTTTTTTCTACTTGCTTCTAAACTAACAGGTATAGTAGCTGCTGAACTTTGAGTTCCTAGGGCTGTAAAATATGCGGGTAATATATTTTTTATTAATCCAAAAGGATTTTTTCCACTAATACTACCTGCAATAAAATATTGAACAAGAATATAAATTACCTGTAAAGATAATAATAATATAAATACCCAAGAAAAAGCTTTCATTGTCCCTATTATTTCCCCAGTTGTTGTTAATTTGGCAAATATTCCACAAATATGAATTGGTATCAGAGGAATGATTACTTTATCTATAGATAGTTTTACTATGTTTTGAGCATCATTTATTACATTATAAAGGTTTTTGTCTTTTATATTTGCCATTCCTATTCCAAGTAAAAAAGCTAATACTAATGCTGACATAATTCCCATTATTGCAGGTATTTCTATTGTAAAATATGGGCTTAATTCTAAAGTGTTTTTTACAATTTCTTCACTTGAACCAATAAATTTAGGAAGTATACTTTTT
Organism: uncultured Fusobacteriaceae bacterium; assembly: GCA_964536535.1. Taxonomy (GTDB): domain Bacteria; phylum Fusobacteriota; class Fusobacteriia; order Fusobacteriales; family Fusobacteriaceae; genus CAZFBB01. The sequence goes on along the minus strand of CAZHXU010000106.1, from coordinate 9,269 downwards.
CCCAAAAGAAAAGCTCCTAATCCTGCTATCACTGTTGAAATATAAGCCAATAAAGCTGTTAATCCCAAAAGTTTTTCTGCACCTTTCCCAAGATCAGATATACCTGGAGCAACAAAAGTAATTATTATTAAAGGAATAATAAATCCTAAAAAATTACCAAAAATACTATTAAATGTACTTAAGCCTCTAACTACAAAATATAATCCTGTCATTTTCACACTATATCCTATCAAAATACCTAGTATAATTCCTATTATCAATTTCTGTAACAAACTTATTTTTTTCATAACACACCTCTTTGTCTATTAATTTAGTATTAATGTACAAATAAAATACCATAGTTATCTTTATTATGTCAATGGTTTTTTCGATTTTTTTATACAAGTATACCAAATTTATAACACAGTTTATATTTTGTCCAAATTTTAAATACAGCTTTTATAAGTATAAATTAGTTTTTTATATTTTTTAGAAATTATACAATTATTAGTAATACTCAAAAGAGTTCTTTAAAATAATAAATAAGTGCAAATTAAAAGACTGGTTAAACCCAGTCTTTTAAAGTATTAATTTATTTCATTTAAATACTTTACTATTCCTTCTACTCCAACATAGTTTTTATGTTTAGCTTCCTCATTTATAACAACTAAAGTCGGCACAGATCTTATTCCAAATTTATTTACTTCTTCTTCATTTTCATGTGCATCAACAAATACTATATCATGACCAAATAATTTTTCTTTTGCTTCAGGACAATTTGGACAAGTTTTAGTTGTGAATAATACTCTTTTACTTACAGATGCAAATTCTTCTCTGTATTTAGACATACTTTTTTCAGGTATATATTCTTTTCTACTAATATATTCCGATTGTTTTCCATCATTCCAGTGTTTTACTGGTCTATAATAACCTGTAATTCTACTGTATACTTCTGTTTCTTTATCACATTCTGGACAAAACTCTACTTCTCCTCTAATATATCCATGTTCTTTACAGATAGAATAAGTTGGAGATATTGTATAATAAGGTATTTTATAGTTTTCAGCTATTTTTTTGACTAAGTTTGCACAAGTTCTCCAATCTGATATTCTTTCACCTAAGAAAGTATGGAAAACTGTACCTCCTGTAAATTGTGATTGTAATTTTTCTTGTATATCTAAAGCATCAAATATATCATCTGTATAACCAACTGGCAAATGACATGAATTAGTATAAAAAGGTGCTTCTCCACTTTTTGAAGCATCTATTATATTTTGATATCTTTCTTTATCCATTTTTGCAAGTCTATAAGTAGTACTTTCAGCTGGACTTGCTTCTAGATTATACAGATTTCCTGTTTCTTCTTGGAAATCAGCTATTTTTTCACGCATAAATGCAAGAACTCTTTCTCCAAATTCTCTTCCTTTTTCATTTATCAAGTTTTCACTTATAAAAGAAGCATTTAAAGCTGTTTCATTTAGACCAACTAAACCAATAGTAGAAAAATGAGTATCAAAGTTCCCTAAATATCTTTTAGCATATGGATATAAACCTTCTTCCATAAATTCTGTTACTACTTTTCTCTTTATTTCAAGAGATCTTTTAGCCACTTCCATAATATGAGTTAATTTCTCAAAAAATTCCCATTCTGTTTCTGAATTATAAGAGATTCTAGGTAGGTTAATTGTTACTACACCTATTGATCCTGTTTTTTCTCCACTTCCAAACAATCCACCTGTTTTTTTTCTAAGTTCTCTTTTATCAAGCTGTAATCTACAACACATTGATCTTACATCACCAGGGTCAAGATCACTACTTATAAAGTTTTGAAAGTATGGCGTACCATATTTGGCCGTCATATTAAACAATAATTCTGCATTTTCACTTTCCCAGTCAAAATCTTCTGTAACATTATAAGTAGGTATTGGATACTGAAAACCTCTACCATTAGCATCTCCTTCAATCATTATTTCAATAAATGCTTTATTTATAATATCCATTTCTAACTGGCACTCTTTATACTTAAAATCTTGCTCTTTTCCTCCAACAATAGCATAATTTTCACTCAAATCTTTTGGTACAGTAAAATCAAGAGTTACATTTGAAAAAGGTGCTTGTGTCCCCCATCTACTTGGAGTATTAACTCCATAAACAAAAGATTGTATACATTGTTTTACTTCTTTATATGACATATTATCTACTTTTACAAATGGTGCTAAATAAGTATCAAAACTTGAAAAAGCTTGTGCCCCTGCAAACTCATTTTGCATAATACCTAAAAAATTGACCATTTGATTACAAAGAGTAGAAAGGTGTTTTGCAGGTGAAGAAGTTATTTTACCTGGTACTCCTCCCAAACCTTCTAATAATAATTCTTTTAATGACCAACCTGCACAATATCCACTTAACATACTAAGGTCATGTATGTGAAAATCTCCATTTTTATGAGCTTTTTCTATTTCATCATCATAAATTTCACTTAACCAATAATTAGCAGTTACAGCTCCACTATTGTGTAGTATTAAACCTCCAATAGAATAAGTCACTGTAGAGTTTTCTTTTACTCTCCAATCTTCTACTTTAAGGTAACTATCTACCACTTTACTATAGTCTAATACATTTTTCATGTTTCTAAGTCTCTCACGTTGTTTTCTATAAAGTATATATGCTTTGGCAACTGAACTATAGCCTACATCACTCAAAACCCTCTCAACAGAGTTTTGAATCTCTTCTATATCAACTTTATCATGTTTTATTGATTCTTGAAAATCTGCTGAAACTCTAAGTGCCAGAAGGTCTAACATATCACTACTATATGATACTTCAGTAGCTTTAAATGCTTTTTCTATAGCCCTTTTTACTTTAAGTATTTCAAAATCGACTTCTTTTCCATTCCTTTTGATTACTTTCATATCTCCCCCTACAAATTTCTTTTCTTTTTTCATTTTAATCTATTCCCAATTTGATTGTACCCTATGATTTGATAAAAATCAAATAAAAAAACACCATATATAGTGGTGTTCTATTTCCATATCGGAATATATTGTGTTTTAACTTTGGAACAGTAGAAGTAATAAGCTAGTAACACCAGTACCTAAAAAGGCCCCTACAGTTACTTCTACCCATGTATGTATTCCAGCTTTAATACGAGACTGAGCCACAAGCAAAGCAATAAAGACTGTAAGTATTGATATTCCTACATTATGCGTTACAAAAATAATTATTGTAGCTGCTGAAAAAGCAAGGGCACTATGTCCACTTGGCATACCACCTTCAAGTGGTGTTCCTTTTGGAAAAAATGCTTTCATTACTACTACTAATATTGCAACTATTACAAGGGATATTATTGCAACAGTTGAATAAGAACCTTTTATTATACTCAAGAATTTTGCAGAAGAACTTTTAGCATGATCTGAAAATACAAGATAAGCAATAATAACAGAATTAATAGCTGCTACTAAAACTGCTCCTGCTGCAATATCTTTTGCTTTTTTTGCAAGAGGATGTAGTTTATCTCCTATAGTTAGGTCTACAACTCTTTCTATAGCTGAATTTAGTAGTTCTGCTACCCATACCAAACCTATAGCAAATGATAAGAGAGCAAAACTAAGAGTATTAAGCCTTAAAAAAAGGGCTGCTATAGATACAACTATGGTTACTATTAGGTGTATCCTCATATTTCTTTCCATCTTTACAGCTGTAATTATACCTTCTATTGCATAATTAAAACTATCTAACAAACTATGCCCTTTTTTTTTCATACTTAATCCTCCCTTGTATACCCATGTTTACTTAGGATTTCTTCTTCTTTTTTTCTCATTTCTATCTTATCTTCTTCTTCTATATGGTCATAACCAAGAAGGTGAAGTATACCATGAGTAAGTACATAATAAAATTCTCTTCTAAAACTATGTCCATAATCTTTAGCTTGTTCTTCTACTCTCTCCAAAGAGATAACTATATCTCCTAATGTTATATAGGGACTAAAATCTTCCTCTTCTACTTCCAAATAAGCAAATGAAATTACATCTGTTTCTTTGTCTTTCCCTCTATAATCTCTATTTACTACTCTTATATTTTCATTACCTGTAAGTAAAAGTGAAACATAACAATCTTTTTCACTTTCAAACTCATCTTCTATAACTGTTGCTACATAATCTTCTATAGAATCTATATCTATATGTTCATCATAAGCATCTATACCTTTAGTTATTTCTACTGTTATATTCATACACACCTCTTATTTTTTTTGATCTGGATATTTTATTCTACTATGATATATACCTTGAAGAGTTTTAACAAATGTTTTTATTATTAGTTCTATTTCTTTAAGAGTAATATCTGCTTCTGTAAACTGCTCATCTTCCATTTTAGAAGAAATAATTTTTCTAATCATCTTTTCTACACTTACTGGATCTTTTTGATCTAAAGAACGCACAGCAGCTTCTATAGAGTCAGCCATCATTATTATAGCACTCTCTTTACTACGTGGTTTTGGTCCGTCATATCTATAATCACTTTCGATTATATCTGGATTTTCTTTTTTTGCTTTATTATAAAAGTATGCAAGGAAAGTTGTTCCTTGATGTTCTGCCATTATATCTCTTATTTCTTTAGGAATTCTATATTCTTTCCCCATTTCTTGTCCATCTTTTGTATGAGCTTTTATTATTATAGTACTCAGTGTAGGAGACAAGTTATCATGAGGATTTACTCCTGATCTTTGATTTTCTACATAAAAATTTGCTCTTTTCATCTTTCCTATGTCATGATAATAACACGCTACTCTTGTAAATATAGGATCTGCTCCTACTGCTTCTGCAGCTTGTTCAGACAAAGTAGCAACTAACATAGAATGATGGAAAGTTCCTGGTGCTTCAAGAGACATACGTCTTAGTAGAGGATGTGATAAATCACCGAGCTCTATTAATTTCATTTTTGTTAGTATATTAAAAGTATTCTCAAAATAAGGTAACAAAGCTATTACTACCATTGCAGCTAACAGTCCCGATAGGAATAATTGGGCTACATTAAATACTTGGTCAACAAAATCTAATTTTGCTACCCACCCTATTGCAAGACCAGTTAATAACTTTACTAAACCAATATAAATACCTGTATTAATTATATCTGTTCTATTTTTTACTCTATTAACACTATATATAGCATAAGTTATAGATGTTACTAATATTATAAATGTATAATAGTTATATCCTGTCATAGCTATCAAATACATTACTAAAAATGCACTTATTACAGTTGCATAAGGTACTCCAAAAAGTATTCCGAATAAAAGTGCTATGGACTCAAAAGGATATAGATTCATATAACTAAGACTAGTAAATCTAAGTGTAAGCATATATATACCTAATGCTAACAAAGTTGCATAATATTGTTGTTTTCTAAGCATCTCTTTTTTTAATACTACTTTCAAACTAATAACAAACAATACTGAAAGTACTGCTAGATAAAGTATATTTCCTACAAATATCCTAATATTATCTGAATGGCTATAAACTCCTACTCTTTTCAAAAGATCTACTTCTTCACTTCCAAGAGTAGTTCCTTTTTTTACTATTATATCACCAGCATTTATCTGTACTTCTACATCTTCTATATTTGCTATTTTTTTCTTTAATTCCTCTTCAGTTCTTTCATAACTATATAAAAAATTTGGTAGAAAAAACTCTTTAACTATCTTTTTCGCTGTAGCATCTTCTAAATTTTCAATATTTATTTTTGCCTCTTCTACTTCACTGTCTATATTTCTTATTCCTTGATCAAATAGTTCATTTAAATAAGCTACTGTTGTTGACTGAACTGTATTTAACTCATCCAAGTCCGTTAATCTTTTTACATCTTTTTTATCAAAAGAAAACTTCTTTTCATCAATTATCCCAGGAAACTCATTTCTTCCTAGAATTTGTCTAATTTCAGCAAAAAAGTTTGAAACTTTATAAAAAACATCTTGTTCTATCTTTTTATTTCTTACATAAATTCCTTCTTCTTGTGATAATAAACTAGCTACTAACTCTTTTTTTCTTTCTTTATCTACATAAGTTATAGAACTTGGAGCAATAATATCTTTTGTTATTTCTACTCCTTCTTTATAACTTGATTTTACGTGACTCAATTTTGAGCTTATGACAAAAAATGAGAGTACTAAAGCTAAAAGAGCTAATCTATTAATGATTATCCTATCATTATCATCAACACTTTTGATTATCTCTTCTGTTTTTTTACTCTCTTCTACTTTTATACTTATTTTTCTTCCAAATAGTGTAATGGGTTTCATTTTCCCTCCTAACAAAAGGCACTAAACCTTTCCTAACCAACAACTTCCCATTTTGCAAAATTCTTTTGTACAAGTAATAAAATCCGATACTATCTATCGGATTTTATTAGTATAGTTTACACTTTGATAGATTATACATTATTTATTTTTAATAGTCAAGATTAGACAATTTCATCTCTATCTTTGAAATAAACGTTTTTTGTAGGAAGTGCTTCTACAAATAACTTCCCATAATGTTTTTTATACAATCTTGCATCTAATATAGTAATTATTCCTCTATCTTCTTTACTTCTAATAAGCCTACCTATACCTTGTTTAAATTTAATAATAGATTCTGGAATTTGATATTCCATAAAAGAATTTTTTCCTTCTGCTTCCATATTTTCTATTATTGCTTCTACTATTGGATCACTTGGTACTTTAAATGGTAGTTTTACAAGTACAACAGAACTTAGTTTATCACCTTTTACATCTACACCTTCCCAGAAACTATCTGTTCCAAACAGTACTGGTCTTCTACTAGATTTATACATATTAATAAGTTTATTTCTAGGTGCCATACCTTGTATAAACAAATCATAACCTCTGCTTTCTAGCTGGTCTCTTATTAAATAATACATATAATTTAGTGATTGGTATGATGTAAATAATAAAAAAGTATTTCCTTTTGCTGCTTCTACTAATTTTATTATAAATTCACTTATATTAGTCAGGAAGTTTTTATCATTAGGTAGAGGTATATCTTTTGGTATATATACCTTCATTTGTCTATCATAATCAAATGGTGATTTTATAACTTTATCAAGAGTTTCTTCTTTGAGCCCTATAGATTTTTTAAAATAATCAAAATCGTCATTTATTGCAATAGTTGCTGACGTAAATATTATATGCTCTAAATTAATATAAAGTACCTCTTCTAATTCATTATGTATCTTAAGTGGAGTTGCAACTATCTTTACATGTCCCTTTTTAGGGTTAGCACTTAACCAATAAATATAGTTTTTATCTGCCATTTCTGTAATAAATTTAAAGTTTACAAAATAACTATCTAATCTATCTGTATATTTTTCAAAATCTCTAAAAACACCTTCGTCATCATCAAAATCTTTTAATTCTTTTATAAGTTTTCTCAGTTTTTTCATATAACTAATATAAGAAACTAATAATTCTTCTTCTCTTACTACAACTTCCCTAAGCCATCTTTCGTTATTTTTAAGCTCTTGAGGTCTTAATCTAACATTAGCACTCATTCCTTCTCTACAATATACTTCTATTAATTTTGCAAAATAATCAAGTGCTTTGTTATTTAGGCTAGTATGAGAAATTATTATCTCTTCTTCTATTTGTTTCTTAAATTCATCATATTTCTTTTTATTTCCTTTTAATACATTTCTAAGAAGGTTTTTTACAACTGTAAGACTTCCCATTTTTTTCTTTTTCCCACCAGAAGTCCTATATATATTATTCATTATCTTAGAAAAACCATATCTACTTGATTCATAACTAAAATAATCTCTTGCTACTTTTTCTATATTATGTGCTTCATCAAAAACTACCAAATCATACTGTGGTAATATACCATATTCACTTTCAAAACCTATTTCTTTCCTTATGGCAAGGTCTGCAAAATAGAGATGGTGATTTGTAATTAGTACATCTGCTTCAGCTTTTTCTTGTCTAGCTTTCATAAAAAAACAATTTTCTCTATTGGGACATCTAGTCATAGCACACATGTCATTTTCGCTAGAAAAATACTCCCATACTATTCCTTCTACTTCAAAATGAAGTTCTCCTTTATCTCCACTTTCAGTAATATTCATCCATTCTATAATACTTTCCATCTGAGCTTTTTGATTATTACTAAGTTCACTAATATCAACTAACTCGCCTCTTTGAAGCTGTTCATATTTTCTCCAACAAGCATAGTTTCCACGCCCTTTTATAAGTGCATAGGTAAAATCATGTTGTAGTACTTTTTTTACTATAGGTATATCTTTTGACAGTAATTGCTCTTGTAAGTTAATAGTATTAGTAGATATAATTACTTTTTTTTCGTTTGTAATAGCCCATTCTATACTGGGGATTAGATATGCAAGTGTTTTTCCCGTACCTGTACCTGCTTCTACTACTACTTTTTTTCCTATATTCATGCCTTTTTCTATATGTTTAGCCATTTCTAGCTGTTCATGTCTATATTCAAACTCGGAAAAAGCTTGACTTAATAATCCTTTTTCTTCAAAATAAGGACCTATATCTATATTTTTATTTTCTTCTTTTTTAAGTTCAATTATACAATATATATCATCTACACTATTATTAATAATGTATGACGCGCCCTTTTTCTTTTCACTATAAAGAGCAGATATTTGTATATCATTATCTGAAGGATAAAGATAACCAGATGGGTGGTTATGAATAATTACTTCACCTTTTTTCATATGTCTAAGTATAGCAGGTACACTTGTTTCATTTCCACGTGCTAATACTTCTACTTCTACTACTTTTAGGTTTTCGTCAACTAATCCTCTGAAGAATACTTCGTTTCCTCCAGCAAATTCTATCTCTCCACGCATCTTCTCTATTGCATTTTCACTTATTTTATCTTTAATATCCATTATTAACCTACTTTCTTATCTAAGAATAGACTACACTATTTCAGAATAAATTACAAGCTATGAATATTAGATTAAAATAGCTTTTTATAAGTAGATTTAAATTCTCCTTATACTCAAATTTTGTTTCTTTATACCCTTACATTTTTGCCATACAATCTTTTTTATTTATAGAAAATACATTAAAATAGGAAGAGAGAGGGGTAGAAGGAATATAAATTATGAAAGATTTTATAGTCAAATAATTTCCATATTCATAAGAGTATTTTAGATTTACTAAAATCGACTTTTGTGTTATAATATTTATGGTCCATAGTCCGTGTCTATAAAAAACAGTTACCTTACCTAAATATACAAAGTCAAGAACATTAACTTGACATATA
>CAZHXU010000105.1:0-10338 GCA_964536535.1 uncultured Fusobacteriaceae bacterium | reverse complement strand
AACCATTTTTATATTTTTCATAATAACCTCCAATAGATTTATTATAGCATATATAATTGTTCCAATAAATATCGAACTTAAATTCAACTTTTTAGCTTCTACCACGAATTTCACTTAGCTTCCATATATATACTATTTCTATTTTTTTAGTATACTTCTTTTATTGCTTTAATTTTTATTCTCTAGTCTTTTATTCGTGCCATTCGCTGACGATTTATTTCTTTTTTATATAGAAAAAGAGACGATTCTAGTCGCCTCTACATTCTACTTAATTATATTTATTTAATTATTTTCTATTTCTTTAGCAAGGTTTAAAATATATTCTTTAACTTCATCTTTTATTTCATCGTGTCTAAGACCAAATTCTATATTAGCTTTCAATAAACCAAGTTTATTTCCTATATCATATCTCTTTCCTTCAAAGTTATATGCAAGTACTTTATCCCCATTGTTTATCATAGCTAGGATAGCATCTGTTAGTTGTATTTCTCCGCCTTTTCCAGGAGGTGTTGTTTCTAAATAAGTAAATATTTGTGGCTCAAGAATATATCGACCTAGGCAGGCAAGAGTAGAAGGTGCTTCTTCTACTTCTGGTTTTTCAATGAAATTTTCCATTTTTACAGTTCTTTCATCAAATTCTTTACCAGGAGCTACTATTCCGTATTTATTTACATCCTCTAAAGCAACATCTTGTACACCTATTATAGACCCACCTTGAAACTTTTCTCTTGCTTCAAGCATTTGCTTAATAACAGGTTTTTCTGAATGTACTATATCATCACCAAGTACTACAGCAAATGGTTCATCTCCTATATGGTGTTTTGCTGCTAGTATTGCATGACCTAGCCCTTTAGGAGTACCCTGTCTAATAAAATAGATATTAGCCATTTCCGATATCTCTCTCACTTTTTTAAGTATATCTTCTTTGCCTTTTTTCTCAAGTGTATCTTCCAACTCATATGAATAATCAAAATGATCTTCTAATGAATATTTATTTCTACCTGTTATTATTGTTATATCTTCTATACCAGATTTAACAAGTTCTTCAACGATATATTGTATACTAGGAGTATCAACTACAGTTAACATCTCTTTAGGTTGTGCTTTTGTAGCTGGTAATACCCTAGTTCCTAAACCTGCTGCTGGTATTACTGCTTTACGTATCTTCATCTTACCTCCATTCAGATATAATTAATCTCTTGTATACAGATCTCTTGTATATATTTTATCAAGAACATCATTTAAATCTTCTGAAAGTCTATTAGTTACTATTACATCAGATTCTTTTTTAAACTTATTCAGATTATTAACTACTAACGAATTAAAAAACTTATCTTCATCTTTCAATACAGGTTCATGGATAATTACTTCTACACCTTTTGCTTTTATTCTTTTCATTATTCCTTGAACAGCAGATGCTCTAAAATTATCGCTATCTGTTTTCATAGTAAGTCTGTATATGCCAACAACTTTAGGATTTCTTTTTAATATTTGATCTGCTATAAAATCTTTTCTTGTAGTATTAGCATCAACTATTGCTTGTATAATATTGTTTGGCACATCCTTGTAATTTGCTCTAAGCTGTTTTGTATCTTTTGGCAAGCAATATCCTCCATAGCCGAACGAAGGGTTGTTATAGTGATTTCCTATTCTTGGATCTAGTCCAACTCCTTCAATTATATGTTTCGTATCTAAATTATGAGTTTCACAATATGAATCAAGTTCATTGAAATATGCTACTCTCATAGCTAAATAAGTATTTGAAAATAACTTTACTGCTTCTGCTTCTGTTGAATCTGTAAAAAGAATTGGGATATCTTTCTTTATTGCTCCCTCTTTTAATAACTCTGCAAATATTTCTGCTCTCTTTGATTTCTCCCCAACTATTATTCTTGATGGATATAAGTTATCATATAGTGCTTTTCCTTCTCTTAAAAACTCAGGTGAAAAAATTATATTTTCAATTCCATATTTTTCTTTTACTTCTTTTGTGTAACCTACTGGTATAGTTGATTTTATAATCATAGTTGCTTCTGGATTAATTCTCATTACACCTTCTATAACTGATTCTACGTGACTAGTGTCAAAAAAATTCCCTTTTTCGTCATAATTAGTAGGGGTAGCTATCACTATATATTCTGCACCCTTATATGCTTCTTCATTATCTAATGTCGCTTTTAAATTAAGGTCTTTCGTTGATAGAAACCCCTCTATTTCTTTGTCTACTATTGGAGACTTTTTATTATTTATTAATTCTACTTTTTCTTCTAATATATCTAATGCTATTACCTCATGTTTTTGAGCTAATAAAACAGCTATTGACAATCCAACATACCCTGTTCCTGCTACTGCAATTTTCAATCTTTTACCTCCTCTTTTTTATACCAGTTAATAAAGTTTCTTACACCTTCTTCAAAACTAGTTTTAGGATTATAACCAGTCATATTTCTTAATTTACTTATGTCTGCATATGTTTTATCTACGTCACCTGGTTGCATTGGTAATCTATTTATTTTAGCTTTTTTCTCCAAGACTTTTTCTATAATTTCTATCATTTCTTTTAATGAAATAGGGTTGTTACTACCTATATTAAATATTTCATATATATTTTTATTATTTTCTATGTAATTAGCTGCATTTATTATTCCTTCTACTATATCATCTATATAAGTATAATCTCTAGAAGTACTTCCATCTCCATAGACAGGAATTTCTTTATCTTCTAAGATTAATCTTGAAAACTTATTTATAGCTAAATCAGGTCTTTGTCTAGGTCCATAAACAGTAAAAAATCTTAAAAAAGCCATATTTATATCATAAAGCGAATGATATACATGACCCATTACTTCATTTGATTTTTTTGTAGCTGCATAAGGTGATATTGCAAAATCAACTACATCTATTTCTTTAAAAGGTACTTTTTTATTATTTCCATAAACAGATGAACTAGATGCGGCAACAAGATTCTTTATTCCATACTTTCTACAACATTCAAGTATGTTTTGTGTCCCTCTACCATTTACCTCCTGATATAATATAGGGTCTTCAAGAGATGGTCTTACACCTGCTCTTGCAGCCAAATGAATAACAACGTCTACTAAATTTTCACTAAAAACCTTATCTAACTCATTCAAATCTCTTATATCAATTACTTCTAATTTATAGTTTTCTGAAGTAATTTTTTCTTTTAATTCACAAAGTATTTCTTCTTTAGATTTTGATTTATCTATTTTCATATTCTTATGATTAGTAGATGCCAATATATTTTGAATTTTTAAATTTAACTCGTAGTAATCATTAAAATTATCTATATTTATCACTCTATTTCCTGTAGCTAGTAATTTCTCCGCTAAATGAGAGCCTATAAATCCAGCTGCTCCTGTAACTAAATATGTCTTCATTTTTCCTCCTTCAATGTCTATGATACTACCTTATGCCTCTCAATTATTTTGGAAATAACTCCAATAGAAAAATCCGACCTCGCTCAAATAATTTTTTAATTTTTTTAATTTCTTTTTGATTAAGTTTTAAAAAATCTTTTAATCTTAAGTTATGTTCATTAATAAATAAGAGAAGTAAAACAAAACCACAAAGAATATAAGATAAAACTGATGTAAAAGCTGCACCTATTATCCCAAAGGAAGGTATGACTATAATATTACCTATCACATTCAGAAAAACTGAAATAACTAATAATATAAAACCTTCTTTTTGTCTACCTCTTATTAATAAATATGTATTAATCATTTTAAAAAAAATCATTGGTATTGTTCCTAAAATTAATATTAAGGATATACTAAAGGATTTAGAATAACTTGACCCATACACTACATTTATAAACTCTTGACCCATTAAAAAAAAAGTGAAAACTGATATCATACAAAAATAGAGATTTATTTTAATGCTCAATACAACTTCGTCAATTGAATTATTACTCGATATTCTATTTATCAGTATTTCTTTGAATGAATCAGGAACTATCCATAGCATTGAAGCTAATGTTACTCCAACGCTATATATACCTATTTGCTCAAAAGATACATATTTCTCCAATATTATAATATCAATATTGTAATTGAATGTACTTAGTAAAGCAGTACCTAAAGGAAGGATACTAAATTTTAGCATTTCAACTATCTTTAGCGATGATTTACTATTTTTTCTTGGAATCAAACTAAAATTAACAATATATAGTATTGATTTGAATATAGTAGTCACTATCAGCAAATATAGAGGCAAGTATAGCTTTTCTTTATCTATCAAAAAAAATATAATCAATACGGATGTATAAATAAAACTTGATAGCATTATAATCTTATTTCTTCTAACTATATCCTCTGTTATACTTATAAAATCTAATTGATTATTAAATTGAAATAATAAACTCAATAATGCTATGTATAGAAAAGAATTGCTTACTAAAATTTTAAATAAAATAAAAAATATCAACATATATAACATTAATTGAAAATATATGATTTTGATATACTTTTCTTTTACTTCTTTCCCATACTTATTTTTGAAAAAAGGATAGCCTGATACTAAATTAAAACTTATTATAATAGTTAAAATATTCGATATATTTAATATATATGCATACTGACCTTTTAATTCTGGTCCTAAATATCTATTTAATAAAATTGAATTTATGAAGGATAGTAATATAATTAAGACTTTTGAAAATGTGGCTACTAAGTATATGTTCTTCTTTTTCATCGATATCACACCTTTATTTCAAATTTTCAACTTTAATTTCATATAAATCAATTTTTTTCTTTTTCAAAAATCGAGTTTTTCTCTCAAATATATAACAAAGTGTCATTAAAGCAATAAATACAAAACCAATTGAACGGAATAAAACAAAAGGAGTATAGACGTACCACCTAAGCGACATCGACGTTATAGCAATACTTAAACCCTTTTTATAAATACTCTCACTCTTAAAAGCCTTTCTTATAAAAACTCCTAAAATTACTACAGCAAAAGCTACCCCTATAAAACCAAACCAAAAATAAAACCAAGAGAAATACATTCCCCCACCCTTATTTAATAAATACTGATTTGACACTGCTCCAACATCTGCATTTCTAAATCCCCCCCCCATAAATATTCCACCTAAGAAATCAAAAAAATAACTTGAGGAATTTGGAAGCATACTACCTACATTAACAATGCTAATAGCAGTATAATACGATTGGGAAGCAGTATCTGATAAAAATGAACCGAAATTATAAGTTGATAGATAAGTTGTTAACATATTGGATATGGAATAACTAATTCTATACGCATGTATAAAATTTGCAGTGGATATTCCAACCATTACTAATAGTAATAACCGTGTTAGTGTGAGGCGAAAGTTCTTAAGTAAGAAAATGGCAATAATTAGTGGAAAGGCAGAGGATCTATCTCCCCTAACTAATGACTGTGAAATGTAAAAACCTGCGTAAATCAACAAAAGATTTTTTTTAATCCTAGATTCACCACTATATAACCAAACGACTATAAATATCAATATACAATACTCATAAATCGTTCTTGTATTACTTCCGTAAGTACTTCCCATTTTTTCTTGGTATCCAAAAATCCAAAAAATAATTAAAACTAAGAAACCTAAAAAATAGATTGTATTATTCTTTATTTTTTTCATTTCTTTATTGCTTATACATTTAATATTTTTTAAGTATGAAGTATTTATAAGACTATTTAAAACACTTATCGAAAGTAATACGCATTTAGCTGTAATAATATTATACTCCGATAACCTTACTGGATTTTGCCAAATTAAAGTTTCCGGTCCAAGAACTTGAAATATCTGAAGTATATCTGCTAAAGATATGGAAATATTAACATAAGCTATTATTCCAAATAATAGAAGGAGATTTGTATCTAATCTTACCTTATATAGTTGGTATAGTGAGACTATAATTATTAAAATTCCTAATGGTTTCATCGAACTCTGAGAATTATCCAAAACTATGATAAAAACCCACGAGACAATACTTAAAAGAATTTCAATACTCATATTCATATATTCTAACATACTATTTTTTTTGTGACAATTATTGTTTATCATGATAACTCCGACCTTATTTTTTTATGATAACAGTATAGCTTTACTTTATTTTTAACTATTACTGATTTTAAAGATTATTTCATCTTGATATCTTTTTAGGTTATTCTTTGAAATTTCGACTTCTGATTTTCCCCCGGCTTCATTTACGTACTTTCCTTCAATTGGAATCTTTTTTAATGCTCCTCTTTTGAACCATTCGTATTCAATATCTAAATGTCCAATATCTATAGCTTGGAATCCCAAGCATGCTAAATCATATGCCAATACACTTGCTGTTGGACCAAGTGAAACCAATACCAAGGAATTTTTATCAACATTATCCTTAACAGAATCTAATATTTCATCATATTTGGAAAATGCATTTTCCGATGGAGCAATTACTCTTTTTACACTTCTAACAGTTCTTAATAAATCATTACCTACTCCGAATCTTGTTTGATTCCCCTCAACAATAATCACATTTTTATTCTTCCAGATTTCCATCCAGCAATTAAAGTAATAATCCGAATCAAATTTTTTTAACCCCATATAAACCCTTGTAATTAAAGCATCTGTATAGGTTTTATTTAAATCAATTAATTTCAACCACCTTTTATAATATTTTCCTAAGTGTGCATTTCTCGACTCTTTTCTTCTGTAATCAAACGATTCAACAGAGTCAAAAAAATTAGGAATCGCTATTAATACATTATTATTATTTGATAAAATAATCTCTTTTAATTTGACACTAAGTTTTTCTGAGTTTTCTTGTCCAAAATAGCCTTTGGAGTCTCTATAAATCCAAGAAATTTCTCCATCACCAAACCTTGATAAAGATTTCTTTTCTTCTCTCAACATTCTAAATGTTTCTTCTGTTGAATAAAAGTTAATTTGAGGTATATATTTTTTAACAAACGAAAATTTAGCAGAATAAAACTTAACACTTGGTATAGCAACAAGGTAATGATATAGCTTTACAATTACTTTTCCAATTTTATATCTAATTATTCTCTTTTTAATTTTTATTAATTTACTTACTATAGTCATAATTATTTCCTTTATTTTCTTCAACTAAATTTTTATAAGTTTCATAAATCAAATTTCTTTTTCTGTTTAGAGTTTCAATTTCATATTTTTTTGCTTCTTGAAAGTTATGTTTTGCTATTTCAATCAAATTTTCTTTTTTATTTACTAGGACACTAAGCTTTTGACATATTTCAGCAACATTACCATTCCTAAAAACCAACTCACTTTGAAGTAATTCTGGAATTCCTGCAGTTGTTGAACCAATCGCCGGACACCCACGACTTAATGCTTCAACAAGAGCTCTAGGCAAACCTTCCTGTTTACTTGGTTGAGCATATATATCAATAGAATCTAGCCATTCTATAACTTCTGCTTTTAATAATAAGCCTTTAAATTTAATCTTATCATTAATACCGAATTTGCATGCAATTTTTTTTAAATAGCTATTATCTCCTGCTCCTACTAATTCATATTCAAAATTAAATCCTTTTCTATTTAATCTTGAAATTGCTTCAATTATGTACTCTTGACCTTTATATTTTACATTAACTGCCGCAGTAGTTCCTATTACAATTTTGTTTTTTGAAATTCCATTTTTTATTTTTTCCATCCTTTTTTCTAAAACTAGTTCTTCCACTTTTGGTAAATAAACATTAGAAGCCGATATTTTTTCACCTTTAGTAGGATACCTTTTCTGTAGCCATTCTTCTGTAACATATGAAGCGAATGAAGCATTCCTAATTCCTTTTTTTTGATTTATATAAACATAAGGAGCTATAAGCTTCCCTAATAAACTATGATTCCAATAAGCATCCCAAGAGCAGCCTCCAACTTCTACCATATATAACTTATTACTTTTCCTTGCATAATCAATTGCAATATCACTAATTAAACTAGGCATTCTAGCAAAAATCAAATCTGCTTTTTCCACATTTTCTTTTATTATTATCTTATTCTTGTTTCTTTTAAATAAAAATCCTGTAATTGAGTTCAAATTTGGTATTTCAACAAACTCTAAATTTTCTAACTCTACTAAATTTAAATTTGCTTCTTTATATGTTTTTTTTATTTCAATTGTTCTAATTACAACTATAAGTTTATCAACGACATGAAAATATCTTTTAAACATTTCAGAAGTAATAGTAGTATTGCAGTATTGACCATTTATATCTTTATACATTGGTCCATCAAAACTAAAAACTCCAACAATCATAAATTCACCTCTATTCTTAAGTTATACTTTTTCCCATTCTTTTGTTATTTCATTCCATCTTTTTATTACTTTAGCTGGACTTCCAACCGCTATAGAATTTAAAGGTATTTTGCTATTTACTACACTGTTTGCTCCTATTATGCAGCCTGTTTCTATCTGAGAACCTGGAAGTATACAAACATTTTCACCAATCCATACGTTATCTCCGATAATTACCTCCTCTGAAAATAATGGTCTATCATCTGGTGAAATTGTAGGAGAAGAATTTTCATTTGCCTCTTTATAATTCCCATGGCTTGTATCGCTAATATATACTTTAGAAGCAATTAAACAGTTTTTTCCTATGCTTACCTTTTTTGAAGCTGCAATATGAACATAATCACCCATTTTACAATTTTCTTCTATAAAAAGTTTTTTTTCTGAATTTTTTCCAAACATCTCTAACCGACAAGAATATCCTGTTGTCAATCCTTTTCCACATTCCATTTTTCTTCTTCCTCTTATTATAAATGGAAGTCTAATTAATCTAGCTTGTCTGAAAAAAATTTTAGTGTATAACAAAAATAAAATGTTTTTTATTATTTCTCCAAAAGAGTAATTGTTTTTCACTTTTTTCTCCTTTTATTAGTAAATCGTTTAATCATTTTTTTATAATTCATATAAAAGTTAAGATTTCTTTCTATTTTGGTATTTAGAAAGAATTTCTTTATTTATTTTTCTTCTTTTCTTATCAAAAAACCAACCATATTTATTAAAATAGTAAATTGCAGATTTAATTGTAATATTTCTTAATTTTTTATTATTGTGTGTACCTTTTTCCCATTTATGATATACTTCCGCTTCTGGAACCATATAAGTCTTGTATTTTAGGTTAACACGCCTAGTTATATCAGTTTCTTCAAGATACATAAATATATTTTCATCAAAATACCCAACTTTTTTAAAAACTTTAGTCCTAAAGACCATGAAACAACCAGAAATATAAGGAACTTCTATCAGTTTATTATATCCTGTAAACCTCATTTCGTATTTTTCATTTATCCTTTCAACCCACTTAAAATTAGGTAAAAATCCTCTAGAAAACAAATTAAACGGTGTAGGTAATAGTTTACAAACATACTGAATACTTCCATCAGGGAAGAGTATTTTGGGCATAATTAGTCCTGCATTTTTATTTTTTTCCATGAAAAAAATCATTTTTTCTAAATTCCCTTCTTCATAAAATATATCAGGATTAATTATCAAATGATAATCTGAGCCTTCTTTTTCAGCTTTTCTAATAGCTACATTGTGACCATAGCCAAACCCCTTATTTGAATTATTAAAAATATATTCAATTCTCTCATCATTACATAAAGTTTGTATATTTCTATTGGATGAATTATCTGAAATATAGAGTTTCACTTCAAGTTTTGTGTTTAAAAAACTATCAATTGCTTTTTTTATATCTTTCAAATCATTGTGATAAGTTACTATTGATCCTGTAATTTTCATCATCTAAACCTCATGCTTCCAAACAAACTTTCTGCTAAATTCGATTTTATTTTTTTTATTACAACTATACAAATATATGGCATAGGTACTATTTTTTTTCCGTTTGAGCCTATCAATTCTTCAACTATTTCTTTTAAACTTCTATCTTTTTCATCTTTTGGTACAGATAATCCAGAAGATTGATTATTAATAATAGATATAGTATGTTTTAATAATTTATCTATCTGAACTAAGCTCCTTTTATTATTGTCATTTCCAAAAGGTAATATAGGAAGATACTTTATTAACCTCTTAAGTCTCTGGAAATTACCTGGGCAATTTTCACCATAAATCATAGGGGGTCTTATAATAGAAACTATAAACTTATTATCTTCTATTTCTAAAAGAACTTTTTCAGCCTCCAATTTACTCTTACCATAAGGTGTTTTAGGAGCTAATTCAGTTTCTAAGGTTATCACTCTTTCATGATTGAAATAGCCATTTAGTCCCCATACAGCCACTGTAGAATAAAAAACAAAGTGTTTAACACCATTTTTTTTAGCTTCTACCGCCA
>CAZHXU010000104.1:0-10373 GCA_964536535.1 uncultured Fusobacteriaceae bacterium | reverse complement strand
TTGTTTTTACGGGTAATATTTATATAAAGGAATTTTTTCTAGTTAATGTAGAAAAAATCATTTTAAAGGAAGAGACTGATAAAAAATCAGTCTTTTTCTTTTGAAATTTTTTCTAAAAAGATAAATTAGTTCTTAAATATTTCTACTTGTGGTAGAATATTTTTATTATATTAATAAGGAGTAGTTATGAAAGTAGAAGTTACAAAAGAGTACCACGGCACTTATTTAAAAAGATTTTTAAAAAAAATCATAAGTAATATTAACTCTTACGGAGATGAAATATACACTAATATCTTTATCAACAATACTTTAATCCCATCAGATTACAAAGTACAAAGTGGAGAGATATTAGATATAAGAGTTGAAGGTATAAAAATTAAAGAACTTGAAAAATTAGATTTTGATGAGATAAAAATAATTAAAGAGTCTATAGTTTATGAAGATGAAAACATAGTTATTCTTAATAAAAAATATGGTCAAATGGTTCATAAAAGTATAAAAGGAGAAAAAGCTATGGTAGATATATTAAAATCATACTATAACAATCCTAATTTTGCTTTTGCTAATAGGTTAGACAGGGAAACAAGTGGATTAATACTTGGTGGAAAAACCCTTGAAAGTGTAAGGCTTCTAAACAAACTTATTATGGAAAAAAAGATTAAAAAGTTTTATTACGCACTATGCCATGGGGTTCCAGATAAAAATACTTTTACTGTGGAAAATTACTTAAAAAAAGGAAGTCGTAGGTCTGAAATAGTTAGTAAAGAAGAGGGAAAGATTGCTATAACTAATTTTAAATTGGTACAATGTGGATATAGGAAGTGTATAGTAGAAGGTGAATTAATAACAGGTAGGATGCATCAGATAAGAGTACACCTAAAAAGCCAAAATCTTCCTATTGTAGGAGATAAAAAATACAGTAGAGACAAGGAAGAAGAACTTTGTTTATTCTCTCATAGATTAGTTATAGAAAGTTTGAATTTGGATATCAATTTGGATATTCCAAAAGATTTTTTAAAAAAATTAGATTAAAAAAAGGATATTTTCTTTTTTATCCAATATTAATATATCACTTACTCCCAAAGTGACATGAAGAACCTATAAACTCAAAAAAATCAGACAAAAGTCTGATTTTTTCTTTACTTAAATATTATTTTTTTCTAAATAATCTTCTATAAAACCTATAATTATATCGTTTATTTTTTGAATTTTTTCCCTTCCATCAATAATTATATGATTATCTTTAAGTTCATTTAAATAATTTTTTCTAACTTTATTTTGAAACTCTAGAAACTTTTTCTTTTTTTCTACATTTTCTTTACTTCCTTCTGAATTATAACCAAACTCAGCTATATCAAAATCTCTATATTTTATGATTCTATCGTATACTTCTTCTACTTCAATATCTATATAAAAATATAAAGATGGTTCAATTAATAAACTATTAAACTCTCTAATTATATCTAAATCTACTCCATTTAATGGACCATAGGCTAAATAAGATAAATAATATCTGTCAATAATTATAAATTCATCCTTCTTTTTTTCCCTTATTTTAGTCAAATTAGTATATAAACCTTCAAAATAATATAGATACTCCCTAACTTCACCTGGGACTACAATCCTTTTTTCACTTATATTATTTATAAGTTCTTTAAAATAACTATTCTGACCCAAAGTTAATACAGTATATTTTCTCTTTTTCTCTTTCAAATACTTTTCTAAAAAATCTACTTGAGTTGACTTTCCTGATCCATCTATTCCATCAAATGCTATAAACATAAATCCTCCCTTTTATATTGTTGAAAAATAACATTTTAAAGGATTTACTTCTGCACCTATAATACAGTAATTACAAGATAAACAATTAGAACTATCCTTTTTTTCATCTTCATAAGACCTTATTAAGTCTGGTTCGATTATAAGAGCTCTAGACATAGATACATAATCTATCCCATCATTTAACACTTTTTCTATATCTCCTTTATCTCTAATGCCACCAACTAAAATAACCGGAATATTTATTTCTTTTTTTATTAATTTTGCACCTTCTAGGTTAAAAGTTTTTTCACCTTCTACCCTCTCGTCCTCCACATTCATGTAGTTTAAGTTATTAGAAAAATAAGCCATAGCTTTTTTAGGTGTATTTCCCCTAGCTAGATAAAAACCATCTTCTACAACCCCACAGCTAAGCTCTATTCCATCACAGCCATGTTTTTCAAGTAACTTTGCTATAATTTTACTCTCTTCTACTCTTAGACCTCCTGGTCTATTATCGCAGATATTAAGTTTGGCTATTATTGGATAATCGTCGCCAAAATTTTTTCTTAACTTTTTTAATATCTCTTCTACTATTCTAAATCTATTTTCTAAACTTCCTCCCCATTTATCCTTTCTCATATTGGTATAAGGAGATATAAATTGACATAATAAATATCCGTGGGCTATATGAAGCTGAATACCGTCAAATCCACTTTTTTTTGCCCTAAGTCCCCCTTTAACAAAAGCTTCTATTACTTCTTCTATCTCATTTTCACTCATTTCTCTACTACTACTGCCAAAAGCCAAATCTTTTTTTCCACTTGGAGATAACAAACTTTCTTTAGTAACAACTTCTTTAGTTTGACTGCCACAATGAGCTAATTGAGCAATTATTTTTCCACCATTTTCATGTACATCTTCAACTAAACTTTTATAGTATTCAATATGTTCATCTTTATCAATCATGAGCATATTTCTAAGTGAAGACTTTCCATTTTGCATAACACCCATATAACCTGTTATAATACAAGCTACTTGACCTCGAACAAGATGTTTGTACAAACTATGTAAATTTTTTGTAGGATATCCTTTGCTAGTTGCCATTCCTTCATGTGTAGCAGATCTAAAAACTCTGTTTTTCAATTCTAAACTTTTTAAATTACTTTTTTCAAATAACATTAGCATCCCTCCTTATAAAATATTAATCTATAATTATACATTTTTCAAAGTTATTTTTTTGTAATATAAAGAAAGTTGTTATATTTGGGCTTTTAGAGCTAAAATATATATATAATGGAGGTTAATATGAAAGTAATAATTTATTTTTTAATAACAATAAACATCTTTTCTTTTTCATTGGGAAATTTTGCTATAGAGCCAAAATTAGGAGCAAGAATATTTTTTCAAGTAGATTCTTCACAGATAAATCTCGAAAGTGCTAGATTTTATAATATTGAAGCATATTATAGAATAAATAAAGCAATAGACATAGGTATAGGAAGTGGTTTTGAGGTGGTAGAAGCTAACTATATCTTTCTCAATCCAACTAGCAATAGGGGAAGTATTAAAAATATTCCTCTATATATAAGCACTAAATATTATTTAGGTGAAGACAATGATATTGCTTTCTATACAAAAGGTACTTTAGGTTATTCATTTTTGTATACTAGTGAGATTAATAATATTAACAATTCTCACTTTTATTCTATAGGTTTAGGTCTTGAAATGGACAGTTTTATTGCTGAAATAAATATGCAAGTTAATAATCAAATAAGTAAAGAAGATTTATTCTATGGAGCAATCTCATATGATTTTATCGTTGGATATAGGTTCTAAAATGTAAAATTTTTGAAAAAATATTCGTTTTTTGGCTTAAATGTGCTAAAATAATATTATAAGATCCCTAAAGAAAAGAGGTAGTTCTATGGAGAGTTATATTATTAATTACTGTCCTAAAAGTACTTTAGGCAGAAACGAAGAAATAAAACTGTTTGAACAATTTGCAAAAGGGGATGAAGATGCAAAAGACTTATTAATCAAATATAATGTTAGATTAGTTATTAATATCGCCAAAAAATACAGAAATTGTGGTATTGAATTAGATGATTTAATACAAGAAGGTATTGTAGGGCTTATGAAAGCTATAGAAAAATTTGATTATACAAAAGGCTTTAAATTTTCAACTTATGCTACTCACTGGATAAAAAACTTTGTGCTAAAAGCTATATACTTAAAAAATAAAGCTATAAAAGCACCTAGCTGGTTAGTAGAAGATCTTAATAAAATCAATAAATATTCAGAAGGTCATACTTTATCATCTTTTTATGAATCAGCTAAAGCTCTTGGAATTTCAAGAAATAAAGTTGATAAAATCATTTTATACTTAAATCAGTCATCATACCTAAAATCTTTAAGTGACCCTGTTAGTGGGGATGATTTATTTGTAGAAGATTTAGTAGAAGCTAAGGAAAAAGTGTATCTAAATGAAAAAATAGATTTAGATAATTGTATTAGTCATCTTAATGAAAGAGAACAATTTATTATCAAAAAAAGGTTTTACTTTGGAGCAACTCTACAAGAGATTGGTGACGAATTATCTCTTACAAGAGAACGTGTTAGAAAAATTGAGTTTGGAGCTTTAAACAAAATTAAAAAAGAATTATCTTTTAAATACGATTATGCTTTAGCATAAAAAACAAATAGACAAAATTTTAGAACTTTATAAGGAAAAAGGCTGATTTTATAAAAATTAGTTTTTTTCTTTTTTTATAATTAAGTTATGAAATAAAACTTGAACTTTACAATTTTATATGTAAAATTGTAATAGGAGGTAATATATGTATTTAGGAAAAGATTGGTATTTCAGATGGGAAAATTTTATTATTAACTCATTAATAATCCTATTATACTTAAATATTCGCCACAAAATTTCTTTAGTTGATAATTTTATTATTCTCATTTGCGTAATAATTTTGTCCTTTAAAAAAATTAGTGTAGAACAAAAAGGACTTAGAGTTAACAGTGTTTTATACAAATGGGAGAATTTCCATGGGATAAAAAGTAAAAAAGAAAAAGTAAGAGTATTTTATAAAAAATATTTTTTTATTAGTAGCTTAAAAATTTCTGGAAAATACAAAAAAATTATTGAAAAAAATATTCTGAATAAAGAAAAAATATTAAGTTAAAATTAATTTATACAAATCCTCATAAACTTAAGTGTTTAATTCTTTAAACACAAAAAAGCAGCCAATTGGCTGCTTTTTACATAATAACAAATAAGTACACGCGTGCATAAGAACTAATCACAAGGTTATTGTACACAATTCAGATTTCAAAGTCAAGCTTTTTTAAAAAAATATTATTATTTTGTATTTTTTATATACACAAAATATTAATATTGTACATCATTTTAGAATTAATCTTGTTTTTTTCGTCTAAATTTGTTATATTATCATTAATGATAAATTAATTGGGAGTAGTTTTATGAAAAAGATTATTATATTTTTGTTTGTTTGTACATTGACTTTTTCAAGTGATATTAAGAAGTTTTTTTTCACTTTTGGTTTAGGTCACCATCAAAGTTTCTTAACATTTGAAGAGCCTATTAATGGAGTAGAAACTTTTCCAGAAACAAGTTATTCTACTAGGTTTAAGTTAGGTTATTTTCTTTCTAACCAGCACTCTATTGCTCTAATAAGAGATGCTATGTGGTTTAAAGGACCTTATTTAAATCAAAATAAGGAGCAACATCCATTATTTATTAATGGTTTTACTGGATTTGCTTATAATTATTACTTAAATAAAGAATTACCTAGCTTATTTTTAACAAGTGCTATAGGTTTGGGAGACTTATCTAGATTTAAAGGTGATAGTATTGATACAGGTTTTTCAACTATGATTGGCTTTGGTTATGAATTTGAAGAGAAATTCTCATTAGAGTTTAACTTAATTAGAGGTGAAAATAGTGGTACTAAATTAAACCATTCAGGAGTAAAATCTGTAAGTGGTCAAATTAGTATAAACTATTCTATTTATTAAATTTAGCTTAGTTTTGACTAAGCTTTTTTTTGCAAAAAAATAGGCTAACAAAATTGTTAGCCATAAAAATCAAATTATTTTACTCTGTAACCAAAATCTACTGAAAAGAATCTACCATCAAAATCGTGTTTATTTGGAGTATAATTTGTAACATGCTGTTTGTAAGAAATTTCTACAAAAAACTTATTATTAATTAAAACTCCTCCACCTAATTGAGCCCATCCATTATATAACTCGTCATTCAAATCGATTCCTTCTACATTTTTGAATATAGGATAACCAATTCTTCCAACTACATATGGGTTGTATTTTGCTTCTTCATCGTATTCAAAACGCCCACCTAAATATAAAGGAACAATATCATAGTTACTATTATCTTTTAATGTATATCCTGTTTCATATCCTGTTCCTAGTAAAAAATGCATATGTGGATAAACCATTTTACTAACTTCTACTCTAAAATTATATGCACCTTTTTCATAAGATTCTTTTACTTCCGTATCTCTTATTCTCCAATTACCATTTTGATAACCTGTATATAAATCTATATTTATTCCTTCTGCATAAACTCCAAAAGTTAAAATAACAAATGGAATCAGTAATTTTTTAATCATATCTCCTCCTAAAAACTGTATGTAAATGTAAGACCTACTACTGGTTCTACTGTAACTATACCTTTTTCTTTCTCAACAACACTTTGTCCTACAGTCCAAGAACCTTCTACATGTTCATCTTTAAATCCTAACAAGTTTGATAAAGCTCCAATAGGATCAATAAGTACTAAAGCAGTTTTTCCTAAAAATCTCGAATCTCCTATTCTTCCATCATTTGCAAGTATTTCTTTTTCTTTTTTATACAAATACTCTCCTAAAAACGCTCCTAAAACTGGTGTTAATATAAGATCTTGTACACTTGGAGTTTCTGCAAAAGCTTCTACTCCATACTCCCAGAAAAATGTAGACATAGCAAATGAGTATAAAAATGAGTCAAATTCATTAAAATCAGATTTTCTAGCTGCTACATAGTATGTTGAACCAACATAAGGATGAGCTACCCAGTTAAGAACTGCATCATCATGATCCCAAACTGGACCTCTTTTTACATTTCTTAACCATTTTCCATTAATACCTTTAATATCTTCTCTGTCCCAGTTTGTAAATTCTTCTGGTAATATAAATAACAAACCAGCTGTTCCAACAGCTAATATACCTGCCGACATAGTTTGTTTTCCCAATCTGTTCCAATCGCCTCTAGGTTCTTTTATTATACTTTCTATCTTTTCTTCTTTTTCCTCTTTAAAAAGAAGATCCAATTGTGCATTGTATTCTTCTACATTAACATTCTGAGCAAAAAGATTAATAGATAATAAAACTAATAATAATATTTTTTTCAATTTTACACCTCAATCTTAATAATTTTCCTATAGAATACCATAATTTTAATCTACAGTCAAAATAAAGATTCTTTTTAAAAAGTCTTTTGAGTAAATTGTCAGCATTATCTTTATCTTTTGTATGAAAAATACATGAAAAGTTCAATTATTTAACGTTTTTAAATAAATGAGTCCTTTAAAATAGAGCTTTTTTATTATTTAATTTATTTTATTTGACAAATTTTGCTTTTGGTGATAATTTATTATTAGAGATAATAAATTATTATTAAATATTGAGGATTTTTTATTAGGAGGTAAAATGAATAAGATTTTAACAGATAAAATATTAGATATATTAAAAGAAGAAGTTGTCCCAGCAGAAGGATGTACAGAACCAATTGCAATAGCTTATGTAGCTTCTAAAGCTACTGAAATCCTTGGGGAAAAGCCTGAAAAAGTAAATATATATGTTTCGGGAAATATGATTAAAAACGTTAAGAGTGTAACTGTACCAAATAGTGGTGGAATGGTTGGAATAGAAGTCGCTTGTGCTATGGGTATTGTCTGTGGTAAGAGTGAAGATGAACTTATGGTAATAAGTAATATTAGTAAAGAGCAATTAGAAGATGTTAAAAATTATATAAACAATCATGAAATAAATGTTATTAAAGAAGATACAAATATAAAATTGTATGTAAGGGTAGAAGTAATAAGTGATAATAACATTGCTAGTGTTGAAATAAAACATACACATACAAATATTACTAAAATAAGTAAAAATGGAAAAACACTTATTGAACGTATCTGCAATGATGCCGATTTTAATTCACCTTTGGAAGATAGAGAATTACTCTCTATAGAATTAATATATAACATTGCTAAAAAAATAGATGTAAAACATATTGAAAATCTTTTTGATAAAGTAATCGAATATAATGGAGCTATTGCAAAAGAAGGGCTCCGTGGTACATACGGAATTAATATAGGAAAAATTATAGAAGAAAATATCAAAAAAGGCTTTTATGGAAATGATTTGAGAAACAGATGTGCTAGTTTTACTGCATCTGGAAGTGATGCAAGAATGAGTGGATGTCCTTTACCTGTTATGACCACTAGTGGTAGTGGTAATCAAGGAATGACTGCTTCATTGCCTATAATCAAATATTGTTCAGATATGAATATTTCAAAAGAATTAACTCTTAGAACTTTACTATTTTCCCACTTGGCAACAATACATATCAAAACTAATGTAGGAAGGTTGTCAGCTTATTGTGGTGTTATTTGTGCTTCTGCAGCTGTAAGTGGAGCTATTACATTTTTACAGGGAGGTAGTTATGTAGAAGTAGCTGGTGCTATTACTAATACCCTTGGAAATATATCAGGAGTAGTCTGTGACGGTGCAAAAGCAAGTTGTGCTATGAAAATAGCAACTGGAATTACTGCTGCTTTTGATTCATCTTTACTTGCTATGAATTCAAAAATACTTAGTGGTGGAGATGGAATAATTGGAAATAATGTAGAAGAAACTATTGAAAATATAGGTAATTTATCTCAAAAAGGAATGCAAGAAACAGATGATATTATCCTTTCAATCATGACTAAATAAGTAATTAAATAATTTTACTATTTTTAAAGTGCTAATTTTCAAATATAATAATAAATGTCATGAATTTCTTTGATAAAATTATTTAAATGGGAGTATTTTTTTCATATAAATAGTTGACATTTTAAACATGATGAACTATTATCATATTGATAATAAATTTTTATCATAAAATTAGGAGGTATGCACATGAATTTTGCAGTTATTATTAACATTGTTGCTATGTTGGCTATGGTTATGGTACTTTACCATATGCAAAAGAAATACGTTCCATTTACTAAAAGAGTTTTTGTTGCACTTGGAATGGGAGTTTTATTTGGAGCAGTTTTACAAATGTTTTATGGAGTATCATCAGATGTTATTAGAGATTCTAATCATTGGTTCTCAATTATTGGTAGTGGTTATGTGAATCTATTACAAATGATAGTTATGCCACTTATTATGGTTTCTATTACTTCGGCTATTATAAACTTAAAAGCTGAAGAATCACTTGGTAAGATGGGAGGGCTAATATTAGTTATATTAGTGGCTACTACTGCGATTGCAGCTCTTATTGGTGCTTTTACTTCTCTTGGTTTTGGTCTTAGTGCAGAAGGATTAGTAGCAGGTACAGCAGAAGCTGCTAGGACAGCCAGATTAGAATCTTTAGCAGCTGATAGACAGCATATAGCTCAGACTTTTATAAGTATTATTCCTAGAAATCCATTTTATGCTATTACTGGACAAGGAAGTAATGCTACTTTATCAGTTGTACTATTCTCAGCATTTATTGGAATTTCTACTTTAGGTATTCAAAAGAAAAAACCTAAATCAGCAGAATTATTTAAAGATATCGTAAATGCAGTACATGACGTTGTTATGAGAATGGTTACTTTAATATTAAGATTAACTCCATTTGGAGTACTTGCTCTTATGACTAAAGTTGTTTCTACAAGTAAAGTAGAAGACATATTAAATTTAGCAAAATTTGTAGGTGCCTCATATGTAGCTCTTCTTCTAGTTTTTATAGTTCATTTGGCAATTATAGCTGGTGTAGGTTTAAATCCGAAAACTTTTGTTAAAAAAATAATACCAGTATTAACTTTTGCTTTTACATCTAGAAGTAGTGCAGGTACTATACCTCTTAATATTCAAACACAGAAAAATCAATTAGGTGTTTCAGATGGTATATCTAACTTATCAGCATCACTTGGTGCAACTATTGGACAAAATGGATGTGCTGGAATCTATCCTGCAATGTTAGCTATAATGATAGCTGCTACTCCAGGTAGTGGAATAGAGATAAACTTTACATTTATCCTAACTCTTATTATTGTTACAGCATGTTGTTCATTTGGTGTAGCTGGTGTTGGTGGTGGAGCCACATTTGCAGCTCTTATAGTATTATCGACTATGGGATTACCAGTTGGTTTAGTTGGTTTATTAATTTCTATAGAACCTCTTATAGATATGGGAAGAACAGCTATTAATGTAAGTGGTGCAATGACTAGTGGAGTTGTTACAGCAAAATTATTAAAACAACTTGATCAAGAAAAATATAATTCAGAAGTTACAAATGATTTAGAAACTGCATAAAAAAGACACCTCTATTAATGAGGT
>CAZHXU010000103.1:0-10481 GCA_964536535.1 uncultured Fusobacteriaceae bacterium | reverse complement strand
TTTTTTATAAAATCAATCTCAGAATGAATACAAAGTACTAATTTGTAAGAATTTAGTCCTTTTTTTGTGAATAAAAAGTTTTTTCAATATTCTTCGTCACTTTTGTCTTGATACAAAAGTAACCAACGTCCAAAGGACATAACTAAATCTACGTCAGATAAATCTTCCTTATTTAGTAAAGATCAAGTACTGTTAAAAGAAATAAGATTAAGTAGACACTACATTCACTAAATTTCAAAACTCGCTCTTAGGAGCTCAAACACTTGAAATTCTTAACGTTCATTCCGTTAACTTAATCTAAATTTCTTATAAATGTACATTAAAGTCATAAAAAGTCTGTAACCTTCTTTCTTCTTTAACTTAAACTTATTTTCAAAAAGAAAAGTATTTAAACTAACTAGATAGTGTAAAACCAAGAATTAAATATAATTCCTCTGTGTCCTAGATGTTCTCTTATTTTTTCAACAGATTCATCTTCACTTAAGATATTATCAAGTACAAGGTCAAAATTTAGTTTGTGATTAAGGTTATCACCTAAAGAAACTACTTCTACTTCCCCTTCTACCCTCCTATATAATATATCTAACTCATCTTTACTAATATCATTAACTTTTAAGATAAGAATTTTCCCGGCACTAACAAAATGATTACTTAAAGTACCTAAACATTCAAAGTTTTCTCTTTCTTTATCACCATTAAGATAATAAACAAATCTTCCACTATCAAACAAATTCTTCTCAAGTTTTTTAGAAATTATATCTAAACCATCTTCATCTTTACCAGTTAATAATATCAAACTAGGTTTTTGTGAGTATCTTTCTGCTCTAGCTCTTTTGCCAACTAAACTATCTTCATTATCTTTTTTGTTTAGTTTTTCATCTAAACTGTCTTCAATAATACCTCCACCAGAGATTTCGTATTCGTCAACAATTACAAATCTTGATGTATTATCAAGGTCTTTACTAAGGTCAAAAGCTATAGGAGTATTAGTTCTTATAATTACTTCTGCTACGTCATTTCTCTCAACTACATCTTTTTGGAGGGCAGAGAGGGTAGAAGCATCAAGTACTCTTTTTATTTCTTCTACTTGTGCTGTTACTTTTGATGTTCCTATTTTAAGGAAATAATCTTTTCCTTTTTGTAGAGGTTTTTTACCTAACCAAAATAATTTAGTATCTATTTTGGTAGAAACTAAAGGAGCTCTTTCTCCTTCTTTTACTACTAATTCTCCACGTTTTGCATAGATTTGCTCTTCCATAGTAAATCCAGTAGCGTATCCTGGTCCCACTTGGGTTCTAGTAGGAGCATTAAATTCTTCTATACTTTTAACTCTAGTTTTTTTACCACTAGGGTATAGTGTAACTTGATCTCCTACTTTTAGATGACCTGTTTCTACAGTCCCAGCAATAATTCTTCTATCATCACCATTTTGTGTAAATTTGTAGATACCTTGTATAGGCATTCTAAATTCAAGAGTAGCTCTATTGTCTTTTGCAACAAATGAATCTAGAGTATCAAGTACAGATAAACCTTTGTACCAAGGAATATTATCTGTAGCCCCCTTTATATTATCTCCAAAGAAACCTGAAACAGGAATGAATGATAAAGGTTCTACATTTATTGATTTTAAAAACTCTCTATACTCAACTTCTATCTCATCAAATCTTTTTTGATCATAATCTACCAAATCCATCTTATTAACTAAAACAGTTATTTGTTTGATACCTAACATAGATAATAAATACCCATGTCTTTTAGAATTTTCTTGTACTCCTTCTTTTGCATCAATAACTAATAAAGCAGCTTCTGCTCTACTTGCACCAGTAACCATGTTTTTCAAAAATTCTATATGTCCTGGAGCATCTATTATTATATAGTTTCTTTTTACAGTATTAAAAAAACATCTAGCACTATCTATTGTTATTCCTTGTGCTTGTTCATCTTTTAGAGCATCTAATAAAAATGCATATTCAAATGGTTTTGAATTTCTTCTACACATTTCTTTTACAGATTCTAATTTCCCCTCTGGTAAACTACCTGTATCAGCAAGTAATCTTCCAATTATTGTACTCTTACCATGGTCAACATGGCCTACAATAACTATATTCATATTTTCTTTATTTGATTTCATTGTAAACCTCCCCTATTTAATTATAAAGAGTATATATAATAAGCATCTACAAAAATGAGAATTACATATATCCACCTTTTCTAAGTTCTTCTAGTCCGCCACCCTCTTTATCTTGGGCTCTACCACTTCTTTCAGCAATATTAGCAAACTTACCTGATTTTAATTCTTCAATAATTTCATCTACATTTTTTGACGTAGAATGAACTGGTTTTGTACAAGGTCCACATCCTAATGATCTGTATCTTATACCTTCTCCTTGATCAAAATAAAGGCTAACTACAGGGATATTTTCTCTCTTTATATATTCCCAAATATCAAGTTCTGTCCAATCAAGTAATGGATGGATTCTTACATGAGTACCTGGTGCAAAATCTGTTTTGAACTGATTCCAAAATTCAGGTGGTTGATCTCCTACTTCCCAAGAGTTGTTTTTATCCCTTGGACTAAAATATCTTTCTTTTGATCTACTTCCTTCTTCATCTGAACGAACTCCAACAATAATTCCAGTAAATGCTTCTGGATTTTCTTCTCTTTCATAACTTTTAATAGTATGGTTAAGTCTGTATCTTATACCTTCTCCACTTAAAGTATCTTTTAAAGCTTGAGCTTTTAAAAGCTGACAACATTGTACCCTTGAAACATTTCCATCTGGAAAAGTAAGTTTTTTAGAAAGGGCATCTTCATTTTGACCATAAATCATATCCAGATTCCACTGTAATGCAAACTTGTTTCTATACTCTATCATTTCTGGTATTTTGTAATGAGTATCAACATGTACTAGTGGAAATGGTACATGACCAAAAAAAGCTTTTCTTGCTAACCACAATAATACAGTACTGTCTTTCCCAATAGACCATAACATTCCTAAATTTTTAAATTCACTATAAGCTTCTCTAAAGATAGCAATACTTTTTGCTTCTAATTTACTTAAATGATCCATAATATACCTCCCCTTAATCAAGCAATCCTATATTCCCTTGATTATATAAATTAAATTTTACTTGCTCCTTTTAGGTGTAATCCACATTCTTTAGATTCAGGATTTTCCCACCACCATCTACCAGCTCTTATATCTTCCCCTTCTTTAACAGCTCTAGTACATGGTTCACAGCCTATACTTCTAAATCCTTTTTTATGAAGTTCATTGTATGGTACTTTATTTTCATTTATGTATTCCCATACTTCTTCTTCGCTTAAGTTTACAAGTGGGCTTATTTTGTAGATACCAAAATTTTCATCAAATTCGATTACTTCTACTTCGTCTCTTGTGACAGACTGCTCCTTACGCAGACCAACAACCCAAGCATCAACATCTCCCAAAGCTCTCTTAAGTGGATTTATCTTACGTACTTTACAACATCTTTTTCTATCTTCTACACTAAGATAAAATGCATTTGGTCCATAATCTCTAACCATCTCTTCTATCTCTTTTGTATCTGGAAAATATACTTCGTACTTAAACTTATAAAGTTTTTGTGTTCTATTCATAGTGTCATAAGTACTCTGAAAATGCCTTCCTGTATCAAGAACAAAGACTCTAGGTTCTTTTTCTTTCTCTAGAGCAAGATGTGTTAACATTTGGTCTTCTATAGAAAGTGATGAAGCTACAGTTAATTTTTCCTTCCCAAAAGTTTTATACGCAAACTCTATAATTTCTTCTGGGCTTTTACCCCTTAATTCTTTATTTATCTCTTCTAGATTCAATTTCCCTAATATTTTAATCACCACCCTTTTTGATTTGAGTAATTATAGCAAAGAACAAAAAATCCTGCAATATTTTTTTGATAATTCCTATCGGAATAATAGGATTAATTTATGATTGATAGTTATAATTAGAATATTAGTGTGTAAAATTTTCAAGACAAAGAAAAGATAAAAGTTTTAATATTCAAAAAATTAATTTTTATTAATTTTATCAATTCTTTTTTACCTTCTGATAAACTTGAGTTTGTTGGTAGTTTTTGTTGCGTATAAGTTTTTATAGTGATATACTTTAATAAAATGTCAAAAAGGAGCGAATTATGGAAGAAGTAAAAAACTTTGTAGTTTGTGGAATAAATCATAATGAACTAAGTCTTCTTGAAAGAGAAGAATTTGTTTTGGAATTTAAACCATATAAAAAACTTAAAAGTTATTTTGAAACAAAAGTAATAGATGATGCTTTACTTCTTTCTACTTGTCTACGTAATGAATTTTATTTTTGGAATGCTAAAGAAGAAGTAATAAATGAGTTTAGTAAAATAAAGGGTAGTTTTGTAAAACAAGGTAGAGAAGCATTAGTACATCTATATAAAGTTGTATGTGGATTTGATAGTAAAATACCAGGAGAAGAACAGATACTTAGTCAGATAAAAAAAGCATATTTGATGAAAATAGAAGAACAAAATACAAAAAGTCCATTAAATACTATATTTAATCGTAGTATTTCCCTTGGTAAAAAATTTAGGAATATTTCTAAAATTAATGAAAATTCTCTTTCAATAGAAAATCTTGGGATAAAATCATGTGATATGTATTTTGATAATATAATTGATAAAAGCATACTTATTATTGGTGCAGGTGAGATAGCAACAGCTACATATAAGATACTTAAAAAACGTAATTGTAAAGATATAAAAGTGATTAAAAGAAGAAAAAGTTTGATTGAAGATGATATAAAGTATTATTCATTTCAAGAAAAGATAGACTTATTTTACGAAAGTGATATAATTTTTGGAACAACAACAGCTCCGCATGATATATATTCATCGGGAGAACTTGATATAGAGAGAGTAGAAGAAAGAAAAAGAATTATGATAGATTTTGCTGTACCTAGAGATTTTGACAATAAATTAGGCAGTTTTAGAGGGCAAAAACTAGTTGATCTTGATGAATTAGATGAACTTGCAAGTAGTTCATATGATAAAAGATTAGACATATGTAATGAATATGAATTTCTTATTAATGAAACTATAGATAAAACTTTAGAATGGTTTAGGAGAGGTGACTAATGAAGAATATTATTATTGGAACTAGGGGAAGTAAATTAGCTTTAACTCAAGCAAATAACATAAAAGATAGACTATTAAAACTTGGTTATAATAGTGAAATAAAGATAATAACTACTTCTGGAGATAAAAATCAAAATATCTTTAGAGAAATTCCCTTAAAAAAACTATTTGTAAAAGAGATAGAAGAAGAGTTGTTAGAAGGAAGTATAGATATTGCAGTTCATTCTATGAAAGATATGCCCTATGAAGAAGTCGAAGGTTTAGTAATAGGAGCTTACCCTGAAAGGGAAGACCCTAGAGATGCTATGTTAATAGGGAAAGAAGATTTTAGAGTAGTAGGAACTGGAAGTGAAAGACGTAGGGTACAAGTAGAAGAAATATATAATAACATAGAAACAAAACCTATTAGAGGAAATGTAGATACAAGAATAAAAAAGATGCATGATGGTGATTATGACGCCATAATCCTTGCTTGTGCAGGTTTAAAAAGACTAGGACTTGAAAAACACATAAATAAAGTATTTTCTGTAGATGAAATGGTACCAAGTCCATGTCAAGGGACTCTTGCTATCCAGTGTAGAGCAACCGACACAAAAATACTTGAAGTTTTGGCAAAATTAGACAATGAAGATATTAGAAAAAGTGTAGAGATAGAAAGAATATTTGGGAAATTATATAATGGTGGATGTCAAAGTCCAATAGGTGCATATGCCAAAGTAGAAGGGGATAATGCAAAAGTTTGGGTAATGAGGTATGAAGGAAAGATAATAAAAAGATTTATAGAGGGAAATAAGAATAATTTAGAGTATTTTGAAGAAGAGTTTAAAAAAGTAAAATAATTATCATTACTTATTAACTATTAATTATTACTTATTAATTATTAATTGTAAAAGAGGTGATTTAATGAAAAAAGGATATGTAATAGGAGCTGGACCTGGTGATATAGGACTTATTACCAAAAAAGCTTATGATTTGATAGAAGAAGCAGATGTAATCCTTTATGATAGACTTATTAATAAAAGATTACTTGATAGAGCTAAAAAAGATTGTGAACTAATCTATGTAGGAAAAAGTAGTACTAGTGGCGGAGAGAGCCAACTGGAGATAAATAGATTATTTGTAGATAAAGTAAAAGAAAAAGACTTAGTAATAAGATTACACGGTGGGGATCCATTTTTATTTGGACGTGGTACAGAAGAGATAGATTTGTTATTAGAAGAAGGATATGGGTTTGAAGTAGTACCTGGTATTAGTTCATCATTTGGAGTGCCTAGTTATGGTGGAATACCTCTGACTAAGAGAGAGATTTCAAGTTCATTACACATCTATACTGCTAGAAGTGCAGGTGGGAAAGTTTTACTTGATTTTGAAACTATGGCAAAACTTGAAGGAACTATTAATATCCTTATGGGTGTAGGAGTACTTGATCAAATAGTAGAAGGTTTAGTTAAAGCTGGAATGGATACAAATACACCAGTAAGTATAATCCAAGAGGGAACTACACCTAGACAAAAAAGTGTTGGTGGAACTCTTTCTGACATAGTGGAAAAAGCTAGGATAAAAGAGATAAAACCACCGAGTATAATAACTATTGGTGGAACAGCAGGATTACTTGGAACATATGACTGGTTTACTAAAGGGAGATTGTTTGGGAAAAGAATAATTATAACTAGAGATAAATACGCTTTTCCTAAAAGTGCGAAAGTGTTTGAAAAAGAAGGGGCAGAAGTAGTATCTCTTCCTATGATAGAACTTGAAACTAACTTTGATTCATTTAATGAAAAATTTGTAAAAGACATTAAAACTTTTGATTTTATATCATTTAATAGTCCCATGGCTGTAAGGGCATTTTTTGAAGGTATAGATAAATTATCATATGATCTGCGTATATTAGCAGGAGTAAAAATTATTGGTATGGGAAGTGGAACAGTAGAAGAGCTCTTGAAATACAAACTTAAAGCAGACTATATTCCATCAAAATATTCAGTAGAAACTCTACTTGAAGAGATAAATGAAAAGTTTGGTAGTGGTACTAAAGTATTATTACTTAGTTCAGATATACATAATAGAGTAAAGGAAGATTTGTCTGAAAAGTATAAATTAGAAGTGGATATTAAAAGTATCTACACAAATAAACAAAAAACATATGCTGACAATATAGATAGATATTTGGAAGAAGAAGCATATATGGTATTTCTTAGTTCATCAGCTGTAGAGAGTTTTTATAAGAATACAAAAGGAAAAGATATATCTAAAATAAAATTTGTAAGCATAGGTCCTATGACATCAAAAGCTCTGTATAAATACGGATATGAAGTGGGAGTAGAAGCAAAAATATACTCATTAGAGGGAATATTAGATGAAGTATTAAAAGAGGTGGAAGATGATAAATAATAGAGGTAGAAGGCTTAGAAGAACAAAAACAATTAGGGATATGGTAGTTGATATAGATTTTTCTTTAAATGATTTGGTCTATCCACTATTTATAGAAGAGGGCCTTGTTGGTAAAAGAGAAATAAAATCTATGGAAGGAATATATAGACTAGGAATAGATCAAATGGTAGTAGAAGTAGAAGAGTGTATAAAACTTGGAGTAAAAGCTTTTTTATTATTTGGAATACCAGAAAAAAAAGATTGTATAGGTTCAGAAGCATACAATCCAAAAGGTATAGTACAAGAAGCTGTTAGAAAATTAAAAGAAAAATTTGATGATATAATAATAATTACAGATGTGTGTATGTGTGAGTATACATCTCATGGACATTGTGGAGTACTTCATGAAGAACACCTACTTAATGATGAAAGTGCAAAATTAATGGCAAAAATAGCTCTTAGTCATGTAGAAGCAGGTGCAGATATAGTAGCACCTAGTGATATGATGGATGGAAGAGTAGGGTTAATAAGAAATATACTTGATGAAAATGGATATGAAGATAGGATAATTATGTCGTATGCAGTAAAGTATGCTTCTAATTATTATGGACCCTTTAGAGATGCATGTGATTCGAGTCCACAATTTGGTGATAGAAAAACATACCAAATGGATTATAGAAGAAAAGGTGATTACCTTCAAGAAGCACTTTGGGATATAGAAGAAGGAGCAGATATTATAATGGTAAAACCTGGTTTAGCTTACCTTGATATCCTTAGTAACATAAAAGAAAAAGTACAAGTGCCTATGGCTGTATATAATGTAAGTGGTGAATACTCTATGGTTAAAGCTGCAAGTAAGATGGGGTATATAGATCAAGTTGGAGTAGTAAAAGAAACTATGTATTCATTTAAAAGAGCAGGAGCAAAAATCATTATTACATATTGGGCAAAAGAGATAGCTAAATGGATAGAGGAGGCAAGATGGTAGATTTATATAAAGAGAGTCTTGAACTTATACCTGGAGGAGTAAACTCACCAGTAAGGGCTCTTAAGAGTGTAGAAGGAGAAGCATTATTTATTGAAAAGAGTAATGGTGCTTATTTGTATGATAATAAAGGAAATAAATATATAGATTTTATATCTGGTTGGGGGCCTATATTACATGGTCATAACGACATTGATATAAGAGAAGCTATAATAAATCAAAGTTTAAATGGTCTGACATATGGATTATCTACTGAACTTGAAGTATCATTAGCAAAAAAGATAAAAGATATGGTGCCAAGTATAGATATGATAAGACTGACTAGTTCTGGAACAGAAGCATGTATGGCAAGTGTAAGATTAGCTAGGGCTGTAACTAAAAGAAGTAAAATAATAAAGTTTGAAGGCTGTTACCATGGGCACTCTGATTCATTACTTGTAAAAGCAGGTTCAGGTTTGTTAACAGATGGTTATACAGATAGTAACGGGCTCACTAATGGCACAACAAAAGATACAGTAACTCTTAGATACAATGATATAGATGGATTTGAAGAGTATATGAAAAACTATGGAAGTGAGATCGCTTGTGTTATACTTGAGCCAGTAGGTGCAAATATGGGCTTAGTACTTCCAAAAAAAGGTTTTTTAGAAAGTATAAGAAGAGAAACTAAAAAAGTAGATAGTTTACTTATTTTTGATGAAGTAATTACTGGATTTAGACTTGGAGCAAGTGGAGCAAGTGGATATTTTGGAATAGAACCTGATCTTATTTGTTTTGGGAAAATAATAGGTGGAGGAATGCCTCTTGGTGCTTTTGCAGGAAAAAAAGCCTATATGAATCAAGTGGCACCAAGTGGAACTGTGTATCATGCAGGGACTATGAGTGGAAATCCTATCTGTGTAATTGCTGGTCTTACATCACTGAATAAAATAGATAAAGATACTTATAAAAACCTTAGGGAAAAAAGAGAGTATCTAACAGATAAAATTGCAAGATACATAGAAGAAAAAGATATAAAAGCATCATTAACAACTATTGAATCTCTATTTACTATATTCTGGGGGAAGAAAGAGAGAGTAGAAGACATGGAGGGAGCTCTAGAGTCAGATACGACTATTTATGGTAAATACTGGAACTTTATGAGAAATAAAGGGATAATTTTGCCACCTTCACAATTTGAAGCTTGTTTTTTAAATGGAGCACATAGTTATGAAGATTTGGATAGATTTTATGAAGGTTTTGTAGAGTTTGTTGAGGTAAATTTATGAGATATTATCCAATATTTATAGATATGAAAGATAGGGAAGTATTAGTAGTTGGTGGAGGTTTTGTAGCTCTTCAAAAAATTAGGACACTAATAGATAGTGGAGCAAAAGTAACTATTGTAACAAAAGAATTAATTGCTAAAAAAATCCTAGATTTTAATCTTCCTCTTGAAATAAGAGAATATAGAGAAGAAGATATACATGGAAAGAGTATAGTAGTAGCGGCTACTAACGATACAAAAGTAAATAGTTTAATCTATGAACATGCTAAAAAATATAATGTTTTATTAAATGCAGTAGATGATAAAGATAACTGTGATTATTATCTAGGAGCTATATCAAAGTGTGGAGATATTACTGTAAGTGTGTCTACAGCTGGGAAAAGTCCTATAGTAGCTAAAAAAGTAAGGGATAAAATAAATAACATCTTTGATGATAGATACAAAGAATTACTTGAAGTATATAGTGAAATTAGATTAAGAGCATATGATGAATTAAATGAAGGTGAAAGAAAAGTATTCTTTAAAAAACTAGAGGAAGATTTTGATAGTTTACTTGATAAGCCTAGTGAAACAAATGAATACTTTGAAAAAGTAAAAAATAATAGTTAAAAATGAGTAGCTTGGGCTACTCTTTTTAGTTATTTAATAAAAAGAATTTTAGTTAGTTAATTGTTTAGGGGATGAAAGAGTATTTATGTCCATTCTAGTTTAGTTACTTTCTTATTAAAATATGGT
>CAZHXU010000102.1:0-10582 GCA_964536535.1 uncultured Fusobacteriaceae bacterium | reverse complement strand
CTACAATTCTGGGATCTTTTCTATTGTTCTTTGCTTCTTTAATTCTATTGCATCATCATAAATCTTAGTTGTTTTTATGTCTGCATGACGTAAAAAGTCTTGAACGTCACTAATACTGATATTGTTATCAGATAAAAGCATTTCAGTAGCAATAGCATGTCTAAAATAATGAGCTGAAATCTCTTTATTAATAGTCTTTTGGGCTATTTTTTTTATCATAAAATTTAGACTATTGGATGTAAGTTTTTTATTAGTTTCAAAAAATGAAGGAAAAACTAGTCTATCATTTATTGATTTTTCATCTAAATTGAAGTTATAAATTATTTGATTTTTATACTGGTCTAATTCTTTTGCTAAAGAAGGAACTAGAGGTATATACTGTATTTTTTGAGATTTAGTTTTATCTAATCTAATAATGTATTTATCTTCTTTTTCTATAATTTGAGAAAAAGTAAGACTTCTTAATTCATCTGAACGCATACCTGTATAGTATAAAGTTTTCATAATAAGTTTATTTCTCATATCTTTTTCATTGTTAACTTCTATGCTATCTACCATAATCCGAATATCTTCTTTGGTTAATCTTAATATTTTTTCAGGATCAACAGGGTCTTTTTTGAAGTATTTTATATATTTAATAGGATTCTTGAAAGCATCATCCCTCATTTCCACTTCTTTAAAAAAATGCTTTAAAGCAGATATTATCTTGTTTATAGAGCTATGTTTTAACTCTCTTTCATTTTTTAAAATCATGATATAGTTGGATATATCTTCTTTACTTATATTATAAAGCATCATAAGTATCTCATCATTGTCAGGTTCATGATCTCCCAATTCATATATAGTTCTTAGAAAGTTTATAAGGTAAAAATAGTAATCTTGAAGAGTTTTATCTGATTTTATACCTGTTAATAAATTATAGTTAAAGTCTTTTATATGATCTATAGGTATCTCTCTTTTTTTAAAAATACTGAGAGATGAATTCTCTTTTATAATTAAATCCATATTTCCTCCAATTAGTTATTATATAACAAATATACCAAAAGAAAGTAAAAATTACAATAATGTTTTTTATACTAAGTTTAGATAAGTAATTATTTTAACACTATTAATTTGAAATTAAAAAAAATAATGATATAATTTAAAGAAAAATAGGAGGGGAAGTTTTGGATATAAATAGAGAATTAGAAGAAAATATAAAACTAATTGTTGAGAATGATATACCAGAAATAGGATTTAATCAATTTGCAGTTAATTTTTACCTATTAACTAAAGGAATAATGATATCACTTAATAAATTTCTTAATATAAGGGGGATAAGAAATCCTAAGATACTTCAAATTAAGAATGCAGGAGAATTAGTTTATTTATCTCAAGATAGTATAAGAATAAGAGAGTTGCTTAAGAGTTATGGATATGATGATATACCTGAATTATCTCCTCAAATAGCTTATTACGTTATAAAAAGAAATAAATTTACTATAGAACAAAACTGGGAAAACATAGTGCAAGTATTGAAAGAAGATCAGTATCCATCTAGGTTTATGTCTGTTAAGAAAATAATATTAAGTGAAGAACAAAAAGCAGCTGTAAAAAAAGAAACAAAAGAGAAACTAGCTTTGAAAGAACATGAAATCAACTGGATGGTAGAAACAATTAAGAAGTTAAAAAAAGAAGATATAGAATTATTTGAGAAGTTCAAAGCTATATTTTAGTCCGATAATATAATGGAGGGGTTATGGATAAGCTTAAGTTTTTAAAAGTAAAAATAGAGAAACATCCTACTAGAGATTTTAACTTGGAATATCTGGATCATCATAGTGCTGTGGGAGTTCTTATATTAGATGAGTTAGAGGAAAAAGTGCTCTTAGTCAAACAATATAGACCAGGAGTAAGAGGTGAATTATATGAAATACCAGCTGGTCTTATTGATGCTGGAGAATTACCAATAGATGCCATGTATAGAGAAGTAGAAGAAGAAACAGGATATATAAAAGAACATTTTGAACTCATATATAAACCTGAAAAATCTTTGTTTATATCTCCTGGGTATACCACTGAGAATTTGAGTATATTTATATTAAAATTGAGGTCGAATGGGGTAGAAGCTTTAGAAAAAAAACTTGATGAAAGTGAAGACCTTAGTACTCATTGGATAGATATAGATAGTGTAACTGATATTAGTTCAGATTTCAAAACACATTTTGCTATAAGTTTAAATAAAAATAGGAGCAAATAGCTCCTATTTTATATTGTATTTTGATTTTTTATACTTCCAATAAGCACGCTCTAAATTTTGAGCTATTTCCCCAATAATTTGAAAAGCCATAGATATAAACTCTGAATTTATTCTAATCTTGTTTTTATCTAGGTCTAAAACTTTTTTTAATTCTTCTTGTATTTCTTCTGGTATATCTTTTTCTAAACTGTGTAAGTAATTATTTCTAATTTTTCTGATAATATCCAATTTTTTTTCTTGTTCATCATCTATTTTAATATCTAATTGACAAATATCTGTTAAAAAATACATATATCTCTTAATGTACGGCAATGACTTATCCATATAATCTTCTACCCATTTATCTTGAGATTTAGCTATATCTACACTTAAATCACTTAATAAAGTTTCAAATAAACTAAATAACATTAATATAACAGATAAATAATGCATTTCATAGAAGTACTCTTCATCTGAAAAATGGCATCTGCCATATGCTGCTAATTCTTTTTGATTTTTTATTTCTTTTTTCTTTTGTTTTAAAGTATCTTTTGAATATTGTAAATAATGCTCTATATGCATTTGATTAGTTTCAAAATATCTTTGTAAACTAGATATCCTATTTTCAAAATCTGAAAATATCTTTGAGAAATCTTCAGAAGATTTGAAATACGGATTAACTATACAATATAAATATGGATCTATGAACTCACTTTCAACTGCTTTTTCTTCTACTACTTTTTCTACTTTCCTATTAAATATATTTTTAAACACAACTAGTCCCCCTAAAAATAAGTCTCAAAAGACTTATTCAGCTCCTTCTACGTTATTAAGGATTAAGTGGGCAAATTCTTTCAAGTCTGTTGCTTTAAAAACAGTTATTCCTTTGTTTTTATCACCTAAAACAACTAAATTATCACCAGGTTTAATATCAAAATATTCCCTAGCTTTTTTAGGTATTACAATTTGTCCTCTTTCTCCTACAGTTACAGTTCCACATAAACATTGAGTTCCATTGAATTCTAACATTTTATCAACTCCTTTTTCATATTATACATACTTCTTTGAATTATATCAAGTATATAGGATATTGTGAGAAAGGTATGATTAAAACATGAACACTGTAAAACCTATGGAGATAACAGGAAGTATATTATAGTCTCCTATAGAAGGCAAGGTATCTAGTCCTTGTTGTATACTTTGAACTATTAGTCCTTCTAACTCTCCTGAAGATGGAAGACCTATATCTACACCCATAACATCTTGATATATTGCTCCTATATCAAGTAAGTTATTATCTACTTTGGCTAATTCAGTTTTTATCTGAGTTCTATCAGCTGGGTCTGTTACTCCTAATGTATCCAAAACAGAATCTATATCATTACTTGTAACATATAAACTCGCTTGTGGAGATTGTATTAAATAAACTCCTGCAGAGATATCAACATGGACTGTACTATTAAAGCTATAACCATAACCTACTCCTAAATATGGATATGTTTTCCCTAATCCAAAATCAACATAACCTGCTACATCAACTGGTCCACTTAAATCTATCGTCCCATCTACTTCTGCTCTAAACTCTCCAAAATCCCAAAGGAAACCAGCACTAACTCTAAAGTTATCTCCTAAGGGATGTATATGTGCCATTATTCCAGGTGTTGAAAACTTTATGTCTCCTGTTGCTGTAAATTTGTTTGAACCATCATCAACTGTATAATTTAAATTTTTAATCTCAAATAAATTGTAATTGAGAGATAAACTTAACCACTCACTTTGTTTGTATATAGCTTTTGCTTCATA
Organism: uncultured Fusobacteriaceae bacterium; assembly: GCA_964536535.1. GTDB lineage: Bacteria > Fusobacteriota > Fusobacteriia > Fusobacteriales > Fusobacteriaceae > CAZFBB01. Next base: position 6,561 of record CAZHXU010000102.1, on the reverse strand, counting down.
ACCAGAAGGTAAACCTATACCTACCCCTAATCCAAATTTTGATTCATATCTATTATAAGACTCAGCCATTAATAACTGAGAGAATAACATTAAAATAATAATCTTTTTCATTTTGACCTCCCTTATAAAGTTTCGACACATAAGCCTTCTTTATCAACCCTTCTCTAAGTTATTATATAAGATTTTCAATATAATTTTCTTTGATAATTATAGCTAATTCAAATATAATCTATATTGAGGTGTAATATGAATATTGAATTTAGAGAGGAACAAATAGAAATACTTAAATATGAAAAAGGAATCATGTCTATTTCTGCTGTACCTGGAAGCGGAAAAACCTTTATATTAACTCATTTAGCAGCTAAATTAATAAAAGAAAAAGTAAAAGAAGGAGAAAAACTTCTTTTGTTAACTTATATGAATTCGGCTGTAGAAAACTTTGAGTCTAGACTAAAGGAACTTATTGATATAGATATGCTTAATAAGATTCAGATAAGTACCATTCATAAATTAGCTGCAGATATATTAAAAGAAAATATAAGTTATACCAAATTAGCTGAAAACTATACCTTAGTTGATATATACGATAAAGATAGAATTATCGATAAACATCTTAGGATCTGGTTTAATTTGGAGAAAAACAAATTTAAATTCTTATTTAAAGACAAAGAGTTTAATGAAAGAAATACGAAAGATTTTTATAATGTACTTAAAAAATCTATTAGTTTTAATATCTCTAAATTAAAGATGGAAGGAATAACTTATCATAAGATTTTTACTGAAACTGATAAATATGATAATTCTCTTTTGCCTATTCTATCTAAAATTTATAAAGAGTATCAAGAAGAACTGAATAAAAAATCAGCAATAGATTATGATGACCTCTTATTCTATACATATGATTTGTTAAAGAATAACAAAGAGATCTGTGATATATATATAAAAAGATACAAATATATCTTTGAAGATGAAGCTCAGGATTCAAATGGTTTACAAAATAAAATTATAGCTTTGTTAAGCGGAAAACTTGGAAACATAGTTAAAGTTGGTGATTCAAATCAAAGTATCATGGGAACTTTTACTTCTGCTTCTCCAGATATATTTAGAAAGTTTGTTAAAGGAGCTCCTATCAAAAAAGAAGTTTCTCTTTCAGCTAGAAATACAATTGATATACAGAAATTAGCTAACTTATTTCATAAATATACTAAAGAAAAACATCCATGTATAGAAGCAAGAGGAGCTCTTGTTAAGCCATATATATTTCCAGTAGAAGAAGGATTATATAAAAATCCAGTAGCAGATGGTAGAAGTATTAAACAAATAACACTTGAAGATGAGTTTGAAGAAACTAAATATCTTATTTATTTTATAAAAAAATTTAGAGAAAAATACCCTGAAAAAAGCATAGGAATATTACTTCCTAGGAACTCTTTGATTAGTACTATTTCTGCCAAACTAAAAAAAGAAGGAATAGAATTTGATACTATTAGTGATATAGATTTGGAAGTTATGGAAGCTCTTAAAAAATTGGGAGATATAATCTCTTTTTTAGCAGAACCTTATAACAACAAAGAATTTATAAATATTATTAAAAACTACTTTTTACCCAAAAATGAATATATAAATAAAGATATTATAAGAGCCCTTGAAAATATCTGGTTGGAAAAACTCTTTTTTACAGATTATGATTTTGAAGAAAAAGTTAAAAATTCTAGTCAATTTGTATATATAAAAAAAGCTATAAACAAACTTTCAATGTTGCTTGAATTTTCTATAAATTCCCCTGAGAGAATACTTGTATATATTGGGGAGAATTTTGGTTTTTCAGTAGAAGATCAAAGCCTTATTGATGCTATTGCTCTTAACTTGAAAAAAGTATTTAAATTGAATCCAAAATGGACTCTTAAAGACTTAGCTATAGAACTTAAAAAGAGTCAAAATAATAAATTTAGTAGATTTAATCCTATCATAAGAGATAAGAAAGAAAAGGAGAAAAATATAGTTATAACTAATTATCATAAGAGTAAAGGTAGAGAATGGGATATGGTTTATCTATATGGACTTAACACCTTCTACTTCCCTGTCTTCCTCAGTCAGGCAGCTTATGGAGACAAAAGGTATCTTCATGAAAAACACCTTAATCCAGAAGCTTATATGTCTTGGGAGATAGATAATTACCTTGGAAAAGCAGTAGATTTTGATCCTATTCTAAAATACAAATCAGATAGGGTAGCTGAATGTATAAGACTTATATTTGTTGGAATAACTAGAGCAAAAGAACATATTCTTCTTAGTCACAATAGAGAAAAAGATGATTTTTACTCACCACTATTTAAAAAGATAATAGAGAGGATATATAATGGATAAGTTATTTACCCAAAGTTCTATAAAAGACTATTTAAATTGTAACTATAAATATAAACTAAAACATATAGAAGGAATTTATTGGTTTCAAGATGAATTTCAAAATAGTTTTGACTTAGGAAGTGATTTTCACACTATAGCTGAGAGGTATTTTTTAAAGTTAAACAATAGTTATGTTGATGATTCTTTGATGAAAGAATGGCTTAATGAACTAGAGAAAACATTTCCTCTTGATAATAAAAATAAGTATCTACCTGAGTTTGATATTAGATATGATGAATTAGACTTAAAACTTATGGCTAGGTATGACTTGATTATTTTGTCTGAAGAAAAAATAGAGATATTAGATTGGAAAACAAATCAAAAGTTAATTACTAATAAAGATAATGATATCCAAACTAAAGTATATATGTTTTTATTAGCTAATGCCCTAGAATTATTTCCTGAATATAACTATAGTTTATCTCATATATCTATGACTTATTGGCAACCTAATTTTCCAGATAACAAAATAACTATAAACTATTCTTTTGAAAAACATCTAGAGTATAAAGAGTATTTTAATAAGTTGTTTGAAGATATAAAAAAGAGTTCTTTTCATAAGAACCCTAAACATTGTCATATATGTGAGTTTAACTCATTTTGCAAAGAAGATAAGGTCTAAATCCTTATCTTTATTTTTTCTTCATTTGTTTCATCATTTTGTATTGTTCTTTTGCAACTCTAAATCTGTAAGCTATTGTTCTATAAGAATCTACAAAAGTTTTTTTGGCATCTTTTCCTACTCTTTTAATCTTCTCAATAATTTGAGTTGTTTTAGTAAATTTGAAAACTTCTTTACAATGAGGACATCTATATTTTGCTGGTTTATTAAAGATTTTCATCTGCTTTTTGCACTTTTTACAAGTTATTATAATTTTATCCATATTCTTCCTCCTTGGGACTATTATATCCTATTTTGCTTATACCTACAAGCACCCTTCCTTTACAATTAAATACTCCAGTGTTATAATCTTTTTAATCATATTTGGAGGTAAAAATATGCATATTGATTTGCACCACTTAACTGTTAATGAAGCTTTGGATACTTTTATTCTAAGGTATAATGAAGTGTATAAAAGTGGATATAGGGGCAAAATAGAAGTTATCCATGGATATGGTTCTAGTGGTAAAGGTGGAAAGATAAAGAAGGAACTTAGAAAACTTCTTGAAGTTAATAAAAGTAGCTTTGGTATAGAGTATAATAGTAATCCTGGTATAACTATTCTTCTACCTAAAAAAAACATACCTCCTAGAGTTGATATATTATCTCGAGAAATTTTGGAGTTTTGCAAAGATAGTGGGAAAAGCTTGTCTAAGATAGAATCCAAATTCTTTAGGAAGTATAAAGTAGAAGATATTAAAAAATCTATAAAATATCTATTAAAAGTAGATATGTTAAAGGAAGATAGAAGTAAAAAAGAGCGTATATATCAAAAAAAATAAGGAGTTCTTATGAAAAAATTATTGTTAATGTCTGTTATTATATCTAATCTATTATTTGCTTTTGATTTTCAAAAAGACTTTGGTTTGTTAGAGTGGAAAAGTTCAGAAAAAATGGTTAATATTGCTTATGAAGGATTAGAAGAAGATCCTATTTATGCAGATAATGATACTATAACTGTTCTCAGCCATTATGATTATGGAGTAGACATAGAAAGAATCAGTTTTTATCTTTATGAAAATCAATTATACAAAGTAGAAATAGTTTATGATCCATTGTTTGCAGATATATCCTATGTAGAAGGAAAAGTTGCTTCTATGAAAAGTAAATATGGAATTTATTCAAAAGAAGTAATAGATGAAAAAGTCGGATTTTTGTATAAAAAAGGTGAAATATTAAAGTGGGCAAAGGGACCAACACTTATATCTCTTGCTGGAATAGATCTTGTAGATGAAATGGGAAAACTACAAGATAGCCAACTTATAGAGACTCATGAGTATTACCCTATTAGTAATCAAATATAGGAGGTAGAATGAAAAAGATAGTATTAATCTTGAGCATCTTTCTATTAATATTTGGAGGATGCAGATCACTAACTAAAAAGGGTAGAAGTGTTAATAGGGCAGAAAAACTGTATGAATCAGGAGATTATTATGGAAGTGTAGAAGAGCTTAGCAATACTTTAGTTGTTAATCCAGAATACAAACCAGCTATAGAACTTATTAATATGGCTTTTCCATTGGGTATAAAAGAAGAAGAAAAAAGAGTTAATGAACTGGAAATAAGCGAAGATTATCTGGCTTTTGCAGAGAGTAATGAAAGAGTGCTTAATTTATACAAATTTGTAAGCAGATTACCTCTTGCTACTCATCAATATTTAGATTTTCCAATAGATTATAAAAAATTAAAGTATTGGACGGGAGAAACTTCAAAAGCATATTATCAAGCTGGAGAAAGTTTTGTTAGTCCCAAAGAATTAGAAGACTTTAAACTCATTGCTAAGTTATACAAAAAGAGTTATATTTATAATCCTAAATACAAAGATAATTTGGAAAAGTATAAAAGCAACAAAGAGTTGGCTATGCAGAATTTATTCGTTCCACCTGTAATTTATCAATATGATTATTTTGATTTAGGTAAAGTAATAGATGATAATTTTATCTCTAGACTAACTTCAAATTCTGAAGTTGTAGAATTTACTAATATTCTTAGAGAAGAAAATTTGGAACACAATAGAAAATTGCTTATTAAAGTAGCTAATATAGAGTATTCCCCACCTAGCATAGATAGAACCGTTTATACTGAATACTGGTATGAAGTTTATAGAAAAACTGATGAAGGTGGAGTTAGAATAGAAAACTTGGAGTATAAACCAAGTGGTGAATATTTGAGAATGGTTGAGCATAGATACTATAGATCTTATAATACGAAAAGTACTAGTGCTAAAATAAATATCATATATGAGTTATCGGACCCTGAAAGTGGAAGATTAATTAAAAATGGTAATATTGAAAAGGAAATTTTTGATAGTACTAGTTGGAATACTTATTGGGGTAACTACTATACTTTTGTTGATTTTGGAGTAGAAGGTAGTGTTAGTGATAAGTTTACATTACTTAGGCAGTTGGGGGTAGAAGCTAGTGATGAATTAGCTATTACTCTAGGAAATATTTTAAAATAAAAAAGGGCTTAAGCCCTTTTATTTTTTTTTGTAGTATAAAATTAATGAAGATAGTATTAGAGTCATTCCTAATATTGATGCCAAGTTAGGACTTTCTTCTGGTAATATCACCCAAGATAATAAAGCTCCTGATAGAGGAATTATAAACTTCCACATGTTAAGTTCAGATACTTTTATATCTTTTTGTTGAAGAAGTACAAACCATATCGATATAGCAACAGCACTAACTAAAGATAACCAAAATAAACTTGCATAAAACTCTAGTGGTAAGTTTAAATTTTGAGGACCTTCTACTATTAATCCAAGTATTAATAACATTAAACCTCCCCATATCATTTGATTTGAACTCAAAAAGATAGGGTTTATTGTTTTTTTATCTTTTGCTACTTTTATATTAACTAAAGTTCCTAAAATAGAGTTGCTAAGTAGAAGTAATATACCAATTAATTCCATTAATCCAACTTTAGTAGTTGGTTTAGTATTTATCATAATTACAACTACACCTAATATTCCAAAAGTTAATGTTGCCATTTTCTCCTTTGATAATTTATCATTTTCCATCATATAATGGCTAAGTAAAGCTGAAATTAATGGTCCTGAACCTACAACTATTGAAGCTATTGCTCCACCAATAAATGACATAGCTACATAGTATAAAGCATAACCTATAAAGGTTTGGAATAGTGTTACATAGATTATTAGCTTCATATTCTCTCTTATTTGCTTATAAAAGCCTTTTCTCCATGAAAAAGGAACCAGAATTAGGCCTGCTATTAAAAATCTCATTCCTGCAAAATTAAAGGGTTCTGACATATATTTGTAACCTATCTTTATCCCTACAAAAGCAGTTGACCACATGAAACAAGCAAGTATTGCTAAAGGTAGATGAAATGATTTTTTTATTTTCATAAAACTCCTTGTCTAAAAAACTATATAAATAAAAAAAACTAGCTCATGCTAGTTTAAAATTTCAATATAAATGGCGGGAGTGACGGGACTCGAACCCGCGACCCCTAGCGTGACAGGCTAGTGC
>CAZHXU010000101.1:0-10632 GCA_964536535.1 uncultured Fusobacteriaceae bacterium | reverse complement strand
GCAAGTAAATATGGTCTCGAATTAGTAATGGTTATAGATGATTCACATAGATTACATGGCCGATTCAAAGTTGTAAAAGTATCTACAAATAGAGATGCTGTTGACCTTGAAATAGTACGTCTTACTACAAAAGAAGATATAGTTATAACTCATGATTATGGTCTTGCTTCTATGGTTGTAAACAAAAGTTTTGCAACAGTACATCCTGACGGAACTATTTATACCAATCACAACTTGGAAAGTCTGATGTTCCAGAGATATCTTAGCCGAAAAATAAGACGAGAAGGTGGCAAAAGTAAAGGAATGAAAAAAAGGACAAAAGAGGAAAAGATGCCTCTTAATAAAGTTCTTGAAAATCTAATAGAAAACAGTATTAAATAAAAAATATTTATTAAAACTGATAACAGAATTGGTTTTTAAATTAGTTATTTGTCTTCAATGAAAGGAGTTTTACTCCTTTTTCTTTTATAATTAAGGTATATCTATAAGGAGAATTATGAAAATTAGGAATTTGATAGAAGAGATAAAAGTATTAAATGAGAGAAAAAAATACATAGATTCAATAACAATTTTTAAAAATGGAGAAAATATTTTATCTGAAACATTTAATAATTATACTATAGATACCCTTCACCCAATTTATTCTATTACAAAATCAGTAGTAAGTCTTGTTTATGGAATAGCTATTTCAGAAGGACTTATAAATGGATTAGATATTAAAATAAAAGATATCTTTCCTGAAATTTCAGGTATTTCTGATAATTTGATTTTGGAAAATATCCTTACTATGACAGAAGGATTAGAGTGGGATGAGATGTCAAACTTTAATAACGAAAAAGGTTATGTAAATATAATAGAAACAAGTCCTAATCCTTATAAATTTATATTTGAGAGGGAAAAAATAGCAGAACCTGGTGAAAAATACCAGTATAGTTCGGGAAGTTCACAGGTGTTAGTAGAAGTTTTTGAAAGAATTACTAATTTAAACTTTGAAGCATATACAAAATCAAAACTTTTTGAACCTTTAGGAATAGATTATAAAGAAACAAATTGGAAAAAAAATGAAATAGGGCAAGTTTGTGGCGGTTATGGGCTTAGTTTAAGTATAAAAGATTTTAATAAATTAGCAAAATTCATACATAATAGTGGCAATATTGAAGGAATAAAAAGAGTAGAAAAAAATTATTTTGAAAATTTGTCTAAGATACAAACAAAAATGAATAGAAGTTATAGTGGTTATAGTTATCATTTCTGGATAACTAATAATTATTTTAACAATAACAAAAGTTTTGGTGCATTTGGTCATAGGGGACAAAGAATATACCATTTTCCAAAGATCAATTTGACTGTAGCTATTATGGCTAATATAACAAAACCAGCTTTTGGCATACAAGAAAATTTGATTAAAGATTTTATTTTGTAAAAATCTATATATAAATATTTGAATAAAAACAGGTTTTAGAGGGGAGAGAATAGACTTTCCCCTTGTTTTATTACAATTATAAAGCTATAATTATAAAGAATAGGAGGTAAGATGAAAAAAATATTAATTATTTTATCCTTGTTTTTATTAGCTTGTGGCAATAAAGAAATAATAAAGGATAATGGAAAAGAAAATAAAGTTATTCTAGAAGAAAAGTCAACTGAAAGAGAAGAAGTACGAGTTGAAAAAATTGCCAAAATCGAAAAAGTTACATTAGATACTCAAGTGGATTTATTAAAATTTAGAGAAGAATTAAGTAAAAAATTACTTTTGAAAGTACAAAAAGAAAAAGAAAAAGTATTAATTGAAAAACTAATAGAAAATCCAAATTTAAAAGCTTCAAATGAAGTTGATGAGTATAGCATTATTATTGATGACAAATTAAATACTCTTGATGAATTTATTAGTTTTTTAAAATTTGCTTATAGTGATGAAGAAGTAACTATTTCTCTTTCAGAAGATGAAAGTAAAAGTTTAATTAGTTCTATCTTAGTTGATATGTTAGATGAGCAAATTAGAGAAAAATTGGATACTTTTGATGAAAAACATGATTTTGTAGCAAGTTATTTAATTCCTACTAATGACTTTTCTCAAGTAGAAGTATACTTTGGATTTAGTACTTTTTATTTTGAAGATTAATATATTAAAGGGGATGTTTTATTGAGAGTAGAAGGGTTATATAAAGTTAAAAAAGAAGAACTTGATAGATGCGCTCTTATTTTGGCAGAAGCTTTTTATAATGATCCACTCATATTATCACTTACAAATGTAAAAGAATATTCTGTAAAAAAAAGTAAAGAACTTTTTTTGGTTAATTTGAAATATTTGTATGAATATTGTCATTTATACAGTTTAGATGAAAAATTAGAGGGAGTAATTGCTTTTTTAAATAAAAATGAAAGTGCCATACCCACATGGCCATTTTTGAAAAATGGTGGTTTAAAACTTGTTAAACATATAGATATGGGAATAATCAAAAGATTAATTGATTATGAAAATTATGCACAATCAAAACATAAAAAACTTGCTAAAGATAATCACCTTTATTTATTTACATTAGGTGTAGATGAAAAACATAGGAATAAAGGAAAAGCAAGGGCTTTATTAAATCCATTTTTTTCTTTGGCAAAAGAAGAAAAATGTGATATATATTTAGAAACTCATAAAAAACTTAATGTAGATATCTATATTAAAATGGGATTTGAACTAGTAGAAGTTGGAACAGTAACAAAAGATAAACTAAATCATTATTGTATGATTTATCGATCAAAGGAGGATTAATGGTTAAATATATTGGTTATATTGCAGCATTACTTACATCTATGTCATTTTTACCCCAAGCAATAAAAACTATTAAATCAAAAGATACAGAATCTATTTCTTTATGGATGTATCTAATGTTTGTTTTAGGTGTTTTATTGTGGCTTGTTTATGGTTTGTTTATAAAAGACTTGCCTATAATTGCAGCCAATTCAGTAACACTTATTTTTTCTGGAAGTATTCTTAAAATAAAATTGGAAAATTATAAAACAGATAAGATAGCAAAAAAAGAAAAAAAATTGAGAGAAAAAAGTTTATAGAATCAAATTTAAATACTATAAATCATTAATTCTATGTTTTTTAACATAGAATTTTTCTTTTTTTGATTTTTTTCATTCTGTTTTATAATATGACTATTCTCTACTTATAAAAAAGATAAAGGAAATTATTTGTTTTTTCCTAATATTATTATATTGATAAGGGGTTAAGGAGGAAAAAATGAAGGGTATCTTAATTTATTTTATTTTGGTAATTTCTATATTTTCTAGGAATATTAGCCAAATTGCATATGGAAAAACAGAAGAAAAAGCTAAACAAAACGCTTTGGCTTTTTTAAGTCAAAGTATATCTGTTGATGTAAAAAGTAGTTTTTTTGACAAAGAAATAGTTATTGATGGAAAATTTTTGGAAGAAAAGGAAAAAAATATTTATTTAAAATCTAATCTACCACTTTTGGGAGTTCTATTCAACATTTCTACTTTGGAAGATGAATTTATGGTAGAAGCAGTATTAACAAATGAAAGTTTAGAAGTTTATGAATTAGAATTGAAAAGATTAAAAGGTGAAATTGACTCTTTAAAGAAACTTTATAAAGAAAGTAAGAATAAAAGTAATGTACTAAAAGAAATAATAAAAAATACAGAAAACTACAATAGATATCTTTTAGTTTATAGTTTTATATCTGATACTTATGATTATAGCGATTTTTTGGAAGTAAATTCTTTTAAAATTCAATTAAAAGATTTGGAAAATAGATTTTCCCTTTTAGAAGAAGCAATTTCTACTACTTTTAAAGAAATGTATGATTATAATAACATTTATGTTTATCCACCAAGTATGGTTAATAGTGAGATAATAAGCCCCTTTGGGAAAGTAGTTCAAAAATCTATAGAAAATTCTCTAGATGAAAGAGTTAGTACTACTGATACAGCTAATTTTTTCCTAAGAGGTACCTATGAAGTTTTTGATGATATTATGCTTTTAGATTATAAACTTTATAATAACCAAGGAAAAATCAAAGAAACATATGCTTTTATACTTGAAAAAGAAGCCTTTAAAACTTATGATGTTGAAATCCATAATTCTTTTGATAAATTACTTAGAGATGGATATATTGTTAGTAATGATTTTTTTATTGATATTCAAAGCCAAAGAGGAAAAAAAGATTTGTTATTTACATCTGAAGATAGTGTTGAATTAATTATAAAAAGTAATAGATCCTGTTACTTCTACCTCTTAGGACATACTTTCCTTAATGATGCAGAATATACTTATCTAGTTGATTTTAACGAAAGCATAGATAATAGAAAATTTGTTTTTTATATAGGACCAGATGATATTAACAAATGGATTAGTTTAGGTGAATTTGTTATTATGGAACCTTATGGAGTAGAAGCTCTACAAGTTTTTGCTTCGACAAATGATATAATTGATTCTATACCCCAAAACTATTATGATTATTCTTTAGAACTATATTTATTAGGTGAAAATCCAAGTAAAAGTCTAGAAGAAGTAAGAGCTATTGCTAAGAAAAAAAGAAAGAATGTTGAAGTAACTGAGTCTTATCTTCTATTTAGAACTATAGAAAAATAGTTTGACATTCAAATAAAATTTTGTGTATAATAACCTTAACATATTAAGGAGTATACACATGGCAAGAGTTAAACATATAAAAGTCAAACGTAATTTTTATTATCACCATGGAATATATATTGGAGATAATAAAGTAATACATTTTAATGGAGAATTATTTAGAGGTAAAAATGGTGCTAAAATTACAATGACATCTCTAAAAGATTTTTTAAAAGGTGGCAATTTGGAAATAGTCCCATATAAAATAGGAATAGATGAAGTAGAAGTATTAAAAAGAGCAAATAGTCTCCTTAATAAAGGAGACTATTCTATATTTTTCAATAATTGTGAGCATTTTGCAAATTATTGTTTTACTGGTATAGGTATAAGTACACAAGTTAATCGTTATTTTCTAAATTTATTCAAACTTGCCAATTTTATCTTTCCCTAAAAAAATCTATTGATTTTTGTAAGTTTAAAATCATCTATTATTAACTCAATATCACTTGCCATACCAAAACCAAAATCTATACCATTACTTATATAATTTTCAAATGAATTGACATATGTATCATTAATGTATAAATCTAGCCTATCTCCTTCTCTTAAAACCTTTAATTTATTATAATCATTAATTTTTATACTTGTACTATTTGTCCAAGGAATAAGTGTTGTCCACTGATTATTATACTCAAAGAGAGCATAATTTCCGTTGTTACTATAGCCAAATATATAATAACTATTTCCATCTAAAGAGACATTAAAAACTAAACCTAAAACATTATTATCTCTTCCTTTTCCTTTTTTTATATTTCCTTCTAGTATAAAATCTTCATCCATAAATGTAACTCCATTATATAAAAACTGTTTATCAAAGGCGCTTTGGTTGTAGAAGTAATAAGATCCTTCTGAAAAATAGGAATAATTTTCCCCTTCTTTTTCTTTCCATTGATTTTTGTTATTGTCAAAATTATCTTCTATTGCTACAATACTATTTCTAGTATAAGTAATAGGTTCTTTATTAAATCCACTTATTTTAAATGAATTTATTTTCCCTTTAATTTCACTATTTATTCCAAATCCTACTGAATCTCCATACCATTCATAGATTCCATTCATATGATCAACATAATGACCATTTATAAAAAAGTAATAAGTATCGTAGATTTTAATTATTTTAATATTATTAATAGAGTTGTATTTATTAATATATTTACTCCTTGTCCAAGGTAATAAATCAGACCATCCACCTTCATATTTACTAAGTATATATTGTCCATCGCCACTAATTCCAAATGCTAAAAAACTATTAGCTTCATTATCTCCATTAAAAATTATATTCATTCCTTTATTATCAGGTCCAAATTCTTTCTGTAAATTTACTTCTACCATATAATAATCATTCTTATTTAATGCATTTCTTCTCCAAACTTTTTGAAAACTGTCTTGATTATAGATTTTATATGAACTATCTTCTATTTTGAGGTAACTACTTCCATAATCATATGTGACCCAATTATTATAGTTATCAAAAAAATCATCTTTAAATATTTCAAATGAATCATCTTTTCTTCTTGTAATATATAAATCTTCTACTTCTACTTCAATTCCTGGATTGATACCGAATCCTACACTTGGGCCAAACCATTCAAAATCAAATAATTTATCCAAAAAATTTCCATTTACATAAAAGAATAACTGTCCAAATTCTTTAATAATACTAATTTCATTTTCATAAGAATTAACAAAAGATGATTTTGTCCAAGGAATAATTACATTCCATCTCTCATTTTTATAAAGATAAAGTGAATAATAACCATTTGCTGTTACTCCAAATGAATAATAGTTTTCACCACCATTATCCATTCCAAATATTACATTCATTCCGTTATTTTCTACTCCACCAAGATACCGAATAATAGTACTTAGTTCAAAATCTATATTGTCATAAAGAAGATTTTTCTTCCAAGTTTTTCTAAACCTGTCTTCATCATATATATAATATGATCCATAAGATACGTCCAAAGTATATTTATCTTCAAATGCAATTGCCCAGTTATTATTATTATTTTCAAATTCTTCAAATAAAATATATTCATTATTATAAATTGTTTCTTTAGAAACTTCATTATTTTTCTCTTTTTCTAAATCAATAATTCTTTTTTGAGCTTTATCAAAATATGTATTATCACTAGGAAATCTTTTCAAAAAATCATTCCAAAGAGCTATTTTTTCAGTATTTGTTACATAACTGCTATTTTCTAATTCTATTATAGACACATATTCTTTTTCAAGAAGAGTTCTATATTCTGCTTTTGACTCTATTAATTTTTTCAAATCACTTTCGGTATTTTTATATTCTTCAAAAGAAATAGATATTTCTTCTTTCCCTTTTTCACTTTGCATAGTACTAGCTTCAAAGAAAAATTGACCAGTTAAAGATGAACTTTCCCAAGGGATTTGTTCTCCATTTGTTTTATCAATTACACGGTTTCTTACTTTAATAAGTAATTCACTCAAATTAGATGTAGGATTATTTCTAAGTTCAAATAATAATGCACCTGTAAAGATACCGTTTCTTTCTTCTCCACCATCAAAAGCAGTTTTCCCTGGGCTTGTTGAATAAACTAACATACTCCCTTGAGGAGCATCCATTCTTGCCAAACCAAAATTCCCACTTCTACTCGCACTTTCAAAGGGGTTATTCCTACATGAATCTAGTATTATAATATTCATTTTATTCCCTGCATTTTCCATCTCTGCCAATATACGCCTTGCTTCTATACTTTCAAATTCAACATCTAATTCATTTGAGATGCTGGCACTAATTGGAATCAAATAATTAATTCCATCTACTTGTACACCATGACCAGCAAAATAAAATAAAGCTACTCCGCCATTTTTTATTTTTTTTCCAAAATCTTTTATAGCAGCAGCCATTTCTTTTCTATTAGCATTCAATTTCAAAGTAACATCAAAATCTAATTTTTCCAGTTCTTTAGCCATATCCATAGCATCATTTGTTGGATTTTTTAGTGGGTTATAAAGATAATCACTATTTCCTATTATAAGAGCAACTCTATTGTCTTTAGTATAGTCTTCAAGTTTTATTGCTCTTTCTTCTGAAAATAGGCTAAAAATTATTATTGAAAATAGGAGTAGTATCTTTTTCATATTTGCCTCCTTGTTTTTTATAATTTATTTCTCTATTTTTATTATACTATCAAAATTTTTTATATACCATTTTCTATTTAAAAATTATCTGTCTATATATTAAACTAAATTTTATATATATAAAATAAAATAAACTTATAAAAAAAATTGAGTTTTTCATATAAATAAATATAGTCATTTATTAATAAGGAATATAATTTATTGAATAATTGGCATTAGTCTTAATTTTATAAATAGATTATCTTATTTAAAAAATAAATATTAATTTCGTCTCAAAATATATAACTAATATTCATTTTTTATGAAAAATAGTTCAAATTATGTTTTTTTATCCTCTAAAATTTCAATTTTAACTTTATCTAACTATATTTTTTATTCTAAAAGCTCTTAAAATGAAAATTAGAGGTTTTGACATGAAAATGCCATATTAAAAGTCTAATATCTTGTTAGAAAGAGGTGATTGAGATGAAATATCTATTAATTTTATTAACTTCATTTAATTTGTGGGCAAGTAGTTTAGAAGAAAGAATAAATTATATCTATCAAGAAGAAAAATTAGCTTATGAAACATATAAAGAACTTAACAGTATTTATAATTTAAATGTTTTTTCAAATATTGCAAAAAGTGAATTAACTCATATGGAAAGTGTTGCTACTTTAGCAAAAGATTTAAATATTGATTTGTATCCAGTATCATATGGTGAATTTACTTTTGAAGAGTTAAGAGATTTGAAAAATGAATTGATAGAAATAGGAAATAAAGATATCATATCTGCAATAGGAGTAGGTATTAAAGTAGAAGAAGTAGATATAAAAGATCTAGAAAATTTATTAATTGATAGTAATTCTAGAGAAAAAATAATATATACAAATCTCCTAAAAGGAAGTGAAAATCATTTAACTGCATTTAAAAAAAATTTAGCTAGATATTAAATTAGAGATATTAATTGAGTCTAAAATAAAAGACTGGTTATAACCAGTCTTTTAAAATATTTCATATGAAATACTTATAGTATAGAGATTACTTTCTATTTTTTCATTGGAAATATCTAGTTTTCTATATGTGTATAAACCTTCCAAATCTAATTTCCCCAAAAGTTTTATTCCAAGCCCAACAGCATAATATTCTCCATCTCCTGTAAATACTATATTTTCTTCACCAGAAAATTTTATAAATCCTCCTTTTAAAGCTATATAAGGTTTTATTGCTATAGGGAATAAATATATTCTTGTACTTGCATAAATAGGAATTGAGTCAAATTTTTCTCCTGTTCCTTTTAATTCATATGAATTTTCATAAGCAATACCTAATCCCAAATCAAATATTAATAAATTTTGACGAAGTTCAAATTGTGCTCCATATACACCGCCTTCATAATCTACAAAATTATTATTTAATTTTAAATTCCCTCTATTATAGTTTATTCCAAAATTTATATCTAATGAGTAAGTTGCTGATGTAATTAATAATAAAAATATAATTAATCTTTTCATATTACACCTCCTCAATAGCATTATATGACAAGATTACTGTTATCCCTATTATTTTATTAGTCCCCCATGGATTCTTCCTTCATAAACTTTTTCTCCTCGATAAAGTACCTCTTCTACTCCATCAAACCATTCAAAACTCCCATTATATATAAAATGATAAATATAGTCTCCATTTTGATAAAATCGAGGTCCTCTAAAAGGAATAATTCCATTGACTTTTTTCAATGCTTCTTTCAAGAAATTACTCGAAAAAGTTTCTTCCAAAACCCTTCCACTATAATTCATATACCATATGGCTACTCCATCTTTCCAGATTGCTTCTTGACCACCAAATTGACTACTTCCCAGATAAGTATCTATATAAATCATATTTTCTTTTTCATACTTTAAATCATGGGAGTCTATTCGAATAGAATCTATCTTCCCTTTACTACTTGCATATGTATTTTTTTTAGCTTCAACTAAAAAATGAATTATTTCTTCGTTATTATATACAATTTTTTCTTTTTTATGATTATCATACTCTTTTTTATCTATTATTAAATAATCTAGTGTTACTCCAAAAAATTTACTTAAAAAAATCAAATTTTCTATATCAGCTTGGCTACTTCCATTTTCCCATTTTGAAATTGCTTGCCTAGAAACTCCTACTTCTACTGCCAACTCTTCCTGAGATATGCGTTTTTCTTCTCGTAATAATTTTAATTTCTCATTAAATCTCATTTTATCACCTCTATTTACTATAACATATTATTCTTCTCTTTTCTAAGTACTTCTCATTACTATTCTGTCAACTACAAGTTGCACTATATTTAAGTATAATATATTCAAAAAAATTGTATTTTACATCGTTTATTCTGCAACTTACCCTTTTATTTTGTATCTAATTCCAACTTGCTATTATAATCTAAAAAATTAAAGTATAATTATATCAAATAAAGGAGGTAATAATGAAAAAATATAGCATAGTAAAAATTATAGGATTTGTAATCTTAGCAGATATATTATTAAAAACTTTTATTGGTGATTTATTAAAAAGTACTTTTAGAATAATTGGTGTGAATTTGATTTCTTTAGAGACTTTTATAAATAATTTTTTCTCAGATCTACCAGGTAATTTGATAAATATAACTATATCTTTGTTTATAAGTTATATAGTACTTAGCATATTAGGAAGTATTCTTATTGATATTATAAAAGAGTTAAATTTATTTATAAGAAGTTTTAGAAAAGAATTTAAAAATTAATTTCCTATTATATAAAGTGATAATTAGATAACAATACCCATAAATAACACTACCCTAAGAAACTATTTATCAATTTGACAATATCTAATTATCACAATAAAAAAGCTGACTTTTGTCAGCTTT
>CAZHXU010000100.1:0-10709 GCA_964536535.1 uncultured Fusobacteriaceae bacterium | reverse complement strand
CTACTTCCTACTTCCTACTTCCTACTTCCTACTTCCTACTTCCTACTTCCTACTTTCTTCCTTTGTACGGGCTAATCGTTGATTCGCCCCACTTCCTACTTTTCATAAATTATACCTTTTGAGTATTTTTTTTACAAGGGGAAATATATGCATAAAAAAAGAGACCTAAGTCTCTTAATATTATATTCTTTTCATAACATCATTGTTATGAAACTTATTACCCTCTATATAACTTTTAAATTTAAAGGATTATCTATCTCCCAACTTTTGAGATTTCAATTAAACTTGTTCACCATTTTTAAAAATATATCTATCAGCTATGTTTTCTTCATCATCATAATAGATTAGTTCTCCATGTAATAAATCATCTTTATAGTTTTCTACTACTTTTAATTTTCCATTCTCAAAAAAGTATTTCCACTGTCCCTCTTTTTTTCCATCTTGAAAATTACCTCTAGCTTCTAGATTCCCATTTTCAAAGAAAAATTGCCAAAGTCCCTCTTCCATATCATTAATGTTATTTCCTTCAAATTCAATTTGTCCATTTTGATAGTAAGACACCTCATATCCATTGAGAAGTCCATTTTTATAGTTTTCAACAGAATATAAACTACCATCATTAAAGAAGTATTTCCACTCCCCCACTTTATTACCCTCTTCAAGATTACCACTAGTTTTTAGATTTCCATTTTCAAAGAAAAATTTCCACTGTCCCTCTTTCTTGTCATTAACGATATAACCTTCGAACTCAATTTTTTCATTTTGATAATAAGAAACTGTATATCCATTAAGAACTCCATTTTTATAGTTTTCAACTGCTTCTAATTTTCCATCATCAAAGAAATATTTCCATTCCCCTACTTTATTACCCTCTTCAAGATTACCACTAGTTTCTAGATTTCCATTTTGATAGTGAGAAACTTTATATCCACTAAGAAGTCCATTTTTATAGTTTTCAACAGAATATAGACTACCATCATGAAAGAAGTATTTCCATTCCCCCACTTTATTACCTTCTTCAAAATGACCCTTAGCTTTCAAATTTCCATTTTCAAAGAAATATTGCCAAAAGCCCTCTTTGTTACCATTAATACTATTTCCTTCAAATTCAATTTTTTCATTTTGATAATAAGTAGCTTCATATCCATTAAGAAGTCCGTTAGAGTAGTTTTCAACAGAATATAAACTACCATCATCAAAGAAATATTTCCATTCACCGACTTTATTTCCTTCTTCAAAATAACCTTTAGTATCTAAATTTCCATTTTCATAAAAGTAAGACCATTCCCCTACTTTATCACCCTCTTCAAAATGACCTTTAGTTTCTAAATTTCCATTTTCATAATAAGAAATAAATTCTCCTTGCATTAAACCCTCTTCAAAATTTATTACTCCTAATAACTGTCCACTACTTTCACTGTAAAATAATGTCTTTCCATGAAGTATATCCCCTCTTTTACTACTAATAGATTCAATCTTTCCATTACTATAAAATGATTTTACTTGACTTGTTTTTAACTCTTTTGAAGTACACCCAATAAAAAGAGAGATAACCATAGATAAAATGATTGTTTTTTTTCTATTTAAACGCATTTTTCCTCCTAAAAAAATATTTTCAAAAATTATTTTACTTCTTTACCTTCTTCATAAAAACTTTGGTATTTTATATTATCATTTTCATCAAAAACTACTACTTTCCCCGATAAAAGTCCATTTTTATAATTTTCAATTCCATAGATTTTTCCTGTTTTATAAAAATAATTCCACTGCCCTTCTTTTTTACCTTCTTTATAGATTCCTTTAGCTTGTAAACTTCCGTTTTCAAAAAAGAATTGCCAAAGGCCCTCTTCTTTCCCCTCTTTATAGTTACCATTAGCTTCTAAACTTCCATTTTCAAAGAAATATTGCCAAAAACCATCAAATTTTTCATTTAGTACGTTTCCTTCATATTTAATATATCCATTCTGATAGAATTCAACGTGATAACCATTGAGAAGTCCTTCTTTGTAAATAGTTTTAGCTTGTAAATTTCCATTCTCAAAGAAAAATAACCATAGTCCTTCTGCTTTATCGTTTTCAACGTATCCTTCATATTCAATATAGCCATTATCATAGTATCCAATTTCATAACCATTAGGTAGTAGGATATTCTGATTTTTAGAATGGTGAGTTCCATCTTCAAAGAAAGATTTCCATTCTCCAATTTTTTCTCCATCAACAAAAATACCCTTAGTTTTTAATTGACCATTTTCAAAGAAAAAAACCCAAAGTCCTTTTTCTTTTCCATTTAAATAATAGCCTTCAAATTCAACATATCCATTTGAGTAATAAGAGACATTGTAACCATTCAAAGTTCCTTCAAATAAATTTTCAATAGACTTTAAAGTTCCATCTTTAAAAAAGTATTGCCAAGTTCCATCTTTTTTTCCATCTTGATAATTTCCTACAGACTCAATGTTTCCATTTTCATAATATGAAATAGATTCTCCTTGCATGACTCCTTCTTCATAGTTACTACTACTTAACAATTGTCCACTTTCACTATAGAATAGACTTTCTCCATGAAGAACATTATTTTTTTGATTGAGAATAGCTTGAATATTTCCATTTTTATAATATGACTTTGATTGGCTTGTTTTTAATTCTTTTGAACTACAACCAATAAAAAGATATAAGAAAACATATAGGATAAGTACTTTTTTATTATTTAATTTCATAAACCCTCCAATTCTTGTAATAATTTAATATATTATTATATCATTTACAAAACCTTTCTTCAACACGAATGTAATTTTTTTTTATAATTATTTATTTTAAAAATAAAAAACTTTTAATTCACAAAAAAAGGACTAAATTCTTACAAATTAGTCCTTTGTCTTCAATCTGAGCTAACTTTAAAAGTTAGCTAAATCTTTATTTGATTAATACCCAATCTTCTACTTTTTCATTGTAAAAACCACTATCTGTATAAAACTTTGTCACTAATCCTTCTTTTCTCATGAGTTCTAGACCTTTATTTAGAGCTTTGTAGATATCTAGACTATGGGGAGAATCTTTACTTACAACAAAATTTCTTGTATCAACAAGAGCTATTTTTAGATTTGGAATAGGAATAAAAGTATATCCATCACTACTAAAACTCATGTTATCTGATGATTGAAATGGAGCAAGTAATACATCTATTCGGTTATTACCAACCAGTTTAACCATATTTTTCCAAAGAGGAGTATCTTCTAGTTTCTTAGGCTTTAGTTTTAACAAAGTAGCCCAGTCAGCTATCCACTGAGATGAAGAAACAAAAGTTAAATCTCTTATATCTGCTTTTGAAATTGATTCTAAAGCTTTGTAATTGGTATTAGAAGTATAAAAACCTACTATAAACTCTCCTCTATCTATAGAAGGAATAGTAATAAGAAGTTTTTCTTTGTTGATTTCTTTATACCAAGCACTTGTTCCTTTTACGTCTGCTTTTCCTTCTTCGAGAGTAGACATGATTCTTGCATTTGTAGGTCCACTTGTAATAATAAAATTGTCTACATCTAATCCACCTTTTATTATTGCTTGTTGCACTATTACTAATTCAGCTATATCCCTATTTGAATCTGGAAGTTCAGAGAGTAGAAGGGGATTTTTATCTTGGATATAATGTTCATACTTTATCTTTACATTATCAGGAACAATAATAGTTACATCTATGGCGTTTAAAAATTTTATTAGTATGAAAAATAAAACTGTTATTTTCATTTTTTTACCTCCTTTATTTCTCTATAAATATTATATGCTCTAAAAAAAATAAATAAAAGGTAAAATCAAAAAAAATGATTCTTTATGGAACAAAAAGACCGATTACAATAAAATCAGTCTTTCTTTTCAAATGTAAATATATATTAAATTTCTTTTAATTAATTAACTTCTACTACCACTACCTCCGAATATGATGGAAATCTTATAGGAATAGCCCAGTAACCTAAACCACAAGAAGTAATTATATTTGTGTTATCTTTTGTATATAATCCCCAATCAGGAGTAAATAAAAGTTTTGTAACTAGATTAAATGGAAAAAACTGCCCATTATGAGTATGTCCACTTAGTTGTAAAAATACATTATTATTAATTAAATCATCTACTTTTCCAGGTTTATGGTCTAAGATAACTACTTCTTTGTTATTTGTATTATCTACAAGTAATTCATCTATATCTTTCCTAGGACTATAATCATATAACCTACCAACTATATAAAAATCTTCTACTTCTATCCCCCTATCTAATAGAGGTATCACACCTAACTTTTCAATATACTCTATGTTTTTATCATAATCACCATAATACTCATGATTTCCTATACTTGCATATATACCATGTTTTGATTCCAGTTTGTTAAAGTCTTCTATATAATCATGATAGATAACTTTTGTGTCTGTATCAATAATATCCCCAGGTATCATAATATAATCTGCATCTAATTCATTTACTACTTTTACAAGATCTTTTATAAGGTATTTTGTACTTATAGCACCAAAGTGTAAATCAGAAAAGAAAACTATACGTTTAGATTCGTTTATTTTGTCTGATTCAAGTTTATAATTACTTATTCTAATAGTATTTGCTCTCTGATAACCTGTATAACCAAGTATAGTCAAAAATATCCAAAAGATAGACAATATGCTATTTTTATAAGTAGTAACAAAATCCATAGAAGTTGGGAAAATTTTGGTGATTATTAAATATATTATAAGTGCAATAATTGCATAGGTATAATAAAATAAGAAAAATCCACCTAACTTTTCTACAAATATTCCAAAAGGTTTTACTCCCCCTCTATTTATCATATTCCCTATGGGAAAAGATAAAAGTCCTATAGTTAAAAATAAAAAACTAAATATTTTAATGTGTTTAATAGGGTATAAAGAAATTATAACTTTGTGGATACTATATGCAGGACCTATGTATATAAAAGTAAACATAATCAAGAATAATATCCTTTTAAATATAGCCATTTGACCTCCTTAAATAATGTGTTTATAAAGAAAAAGACCAATTGAATAAAAGGTCTTTTGTATACATATCAAATTAAAAATTAGTAAATTCCAAAATAATTTCAACAGCTTTTTCAAGGTATTCTTTGTCTACTTCGTCAAAGTTACCATACTCAAAACTATCAAGGTCTAATACACCGATTAATCTACCATCTTTTACCATAGGTACAACTATCTCCGAATTACTTGCTGCATCACAAGCAATATGCCCTGGGAAATCATGAACATTTTCTACTATATATGTTTTTTGATCTTTAGCAGCATTACCACATACACCCTTTGAAAGTTCTATTCTTACACAAGCTGGGTTTCCTTGGAAGGGACCAAGTACTAATTCTTCACCGTTAAATAGATAAAATCCTGCCCAGTTTAAATTTTCTATATTTTTATTTATAACAGCACTACTGTTAGCCAAGTTAGCTATAGGGTCTCTTTCCTTTTCTAACATAGCTTTTAGATATTTTAACATATATTCATAATTACTCTTTTTCATCTTTTATAAGTTCCTTTCTTAATTCTAGTATATTTCCTAAACTTTCATCTGAAAGTTTATAAACTCTCTTTAATTCTTGCTCTTCTTCATATACTATTAGCATAGCTGTTATAAAGAATGTACAAGCCGAATTGATTAAGTACCTAAGTTTTTTACGAAGGCTCTCATCTAAATAACTATCAATAAGTTTGTAGTTATCTGAAATTGTTCGTAAAAGATAATGTAGATGTTCTATCCTATTTATTCCAAACTTAAGTGCGTATTTTATAAGGGTACGTTCAAGTTTTTCCTCTTTTGCTATAGAAAATGTATTATAATGATAAACTTGGAGTGTTTTTATTAGGTTAAATATCCTTTTATCATTTGCTTTAAGGTAAAAACTTAGTGAAGAAGCATCTAATCTAAACTGATACTTTTCTTTACTAATACTATTTTCATAAAACTCTTCGATAGCTTTTATCTCTTCTCTAATATGGCTAAACTCACTATCGGCCATTTCAAGTAGTGCACTTATCCTAAATAGTTTTCTTTCTATTTTTTTAGGTATATTAACTAAAGTTTTGTATCTAAGTTTGTGGTCTATCTCTGCCCAAGCATGTTGCAAAGCAGTTCTTATTTGGATTTCAAAAGCTATGTTTTTTTCAGCCAAATTTTTGTCCATATCACCAAGACTATCTTTTTTTAGTCTACATACATAATGAACACTTAGGTATCCCATACGATCAGGATCTAGATTAACTAGTTTATTTACAGAATTATCAAAATCTATGTCAAACTCTCTAAATAAAACTTTAATTATTCTTTCTATATCTTCACGATAATAAGTAACAATTCTAAGTGCGAGTATATCAGTTACTTCATGAAAGGGGTCTTTATACTTCCAACGTTTTCTTTCTATCTTTCTCACGAAAGAATCGGGAGTTTTTACCCTTGCATCTAATTGGTTATAGTCAATATTTGATTTTTCAAGTACTTTAATAAGAGTAGATTTTACAAAATCTAGGAAAAAATAATAAGTTGGAATATTTTGAGTATACTCCTTTTTTATTAATTCCTTTTCTTCTATTCTGCTTTCCATATGACACCTCATCTTCTTATTCCATTCATAATTATATTATAAATTGTCATTATTTACAATGGATGAAATATAAATGACTAAAAAAATAAAAAATTAATTAAATAACTAATCATTTAATTGATAAAATAGGAAGGAACAGAGAAAAAAATAAGATTTAAATCTAATTAGTACACTTCTACTTAATAATTTTGAAAAAAAATAGTATAATAAAAGGGAGAATATAATAGAAAGTAGTGAAATATGAAAGCAGTAGGATTAATTGTAGAATACAATCCATTTCATAATGGACATAAATATCATTTGGAAAAAGCAATGGAAGTAACAGCTAGCCAGATTAGTATAGCTATAATGAGTGGGAATTATCTCCAAAGAGGAGAACCAGCTCTAGTTAACAAGTGGTTACGTACAGAGATGGCTCTTTCTAATGGAGTAGATATAGTAGTGGAACTTCCTTCATTTTATTCAACAGGAGCTTCTACTAATTTTGCTTTTGGAGCAATACAGATAGCTAATGAATTAGGTATAGATACAATAGTATTTGGTTCGGAACTTGGAGAAATAGAACTTTTGACAAAAATGGCTAAAATACAAGTAGAAAAAAACAAAGAGTTTGAAGGTTTAATAAAAAAACATATAGATAGTGGACTTAGTTATCCAAATGCTATAAATAATGCTTATGAAGAGTATTTTGGTATGAAGGGTATACTTAATCCAAATAATATACTTGGTATAGAGTATATAAAAGCTATTATAGAAAGTAAAAGTGATATAAAAGCAGAAACTATAAAGAGGGAAAAAGTAGATTATCATGAAAATTTTAGTAGAGATAAGATTGCTAGTGCTAGTGGTATAAGAAAGATGCTAGAAGAGGGGCGTTATGAAGAAGTAAAAGAAGTAGTACCAGTAAAAACATATGAGATACTTATGGATAACTTAGATAAACTAAGTCATATAAAAGATATGTATACATATATTAGATATACAATTATAAGAGATAAAGATAAATTAAGAGATATACAAGATATGGAAGAAGGTTTGTGGAATAGGTTTTATAATTGTGCAAAAGAAGCTAAATCTTATGATGAATTTATGGAAAAAGTCGTAAGTAAAAGATATACAATAAGCAGAATAAAACGTATACTTATCCATATATTATTAGGGATAGAAGAGGTAGAAGTAAAAAAAGCCAAAGAAAAACTACCATATATAAGAATCTTAGGTTATAGTAAAAAAGGAGCAAAATACCTTAAAAATCTTAAAAAAGAAAAAGATTTGGAGTATATAATCTCTTTGAAAAATGCAGAAAAAATAGTATATGATAAAAGTTATTTAGATAGGGAATTAGATAGAGACATGATATATAAAGATTTTTATGATTATGAAGATGAAAAATTTGCAATAATATACAAGGGGGATTGATGTTGTATCTAGTAGTTTTATTGATTATATATATACCTTCTTATTATATATATAGGTATATTATAGTTAATACACAAAAATCAAAAAGAAGAACTTTGGAAGAAGTTTATAATGATAAAGAATTAATGGAAAAATACTCTATAGTTGGTATAAAAACACCAAAAGATTATAATCTTTTCTATGAAGATGTTGAGTTTTTATCCTTTGATAAACTAAAGTTAAAGGGTTGGTATATAAAAGGTGGGGAAAAAGCTATAATAATCTCCCATGGTAGAAGTGGAAATAGATTAAATGTATTAGAGTATGTTAGGCTTTTAAAAGAAAAGGGTTATTTAAAAAACTATTCAGTATTAATATACGATCTTCGAAATGGAGGAGAATCGGTAGAAGCTCCAACGGGTATAGGAGAGTTTTTTAAAAAAGATATAGCAGGTGCTATAAAATATATGAAGGGCAGAGGACACAATAACTTTCTTTTATGGGGATTTTCTATGGGAGCTCTTGGAACACTTAAGAGTATAGAAGATTATAAAGATGACATAAAATATACACTTGAAGGTCTTATACTAGATAGCCCTTTGTCAAATGCCAAAGAAGTACTTGCATATAGTTTTGTAAAAGAGGGGCATAGTAGGTTTGTAAGTAAACTTTCTATTTTAGCTTATAACTTTCATATGAGGGGGAAATTAAAAGATTATACTATAAGTAGACTGATTAACAAGATAGATTTAGATACACTTGTATTCCAATCAAAAGATGACATAATTACTCCTTATAATATTTTCGTAAATGAGAAAAAAGCTATATTAAATAGGAGGGTGAGGGTAGAAGAGTGGGAAAGTGCAAAACACCTCTACCTTAGAAAAGTAGATAGGGATAGATATGACAAAATAATAGTAGAATTTATAGATAGTTTGAATAAATAAAGGGGGAAAATTGGAAAAACTAAATAAAAAGATACAACTTATTTATGGAGTAGGAGTATCATATGCAATAATCGACCAAATATTTGCACAATGGGTATTATATTATTATTTGCCACCAGAAAATTCAGGGCTAAAACCAATAATGGCACCAATATTAATATCTTTAGCACTTGTATTATCAAGGTTTGTAGATATGGTTATGGATCCACTTGTTGGATATTGGAGTGACAAGTTTGACTCAAAATGGGGTAGACGTATACCATTTATAGCTTTTGGTGGAATCCCACTAGGTTTATTTACAATACTTTTCTTTTATCCAGTTACAGCAAGTCAGATGACTAGTTTTTGGCATTTAACTATAGTTGGAGGATTGTTTTTTGTATTTTATACTTTTGTAGGAGGGCCTTATAATGCAATAATCCCTGAGATAGGGCATAATAAAGAAGAGAGATTAAATCTAAGTACATGGCAAGCAGTCTTTAGACTGATATACACAGCAATAGCAATAATACTGCCTGGTATACTTATAAAATTATTAGGTAAAGGCGATACACAACTAGGACTTAGACTTATGGTTATTAGTTTAACTATTGTTGCCCTTGTTGGGATATACTTTATGGTATTTGCCCTGCCTGAGAAAAAATACTCACATGGACAAAAATCAGATATAAGTTTATTAGCTTCACTTAAAGTAACTTTAAAAGACAGAAACTTTATATTTTACCTATTTGGCTTGTTATGTTTTTTTGTAGCTTTTAACAACTTGAGAGCTAGTATGAACTATTATATAGAAGATATTATGGGTCTAGGAAAGGGTGCAATAACTATAGCTAGTGCACTTATGTTTGGAGTTTCGGCTTTATTCTTCTACCCTACAAACATACTTTCCAAAAAATATGGATACAAAGTCCTTATGTTGTTGGCTCTATTATCTATGGCTTTATTATCTTTTGCTATTTTTCAGCTAGATAAATCATTACCTACATCTTTTGGAATGTATATATTTGCTCTAATGGGAATACCCCTTGCAGGAGCAGCTTTTATCTTTCCACCAGCTATGTTAAGTGAAATAAGTTCGGCAGCTAGCGAAAAAAAAGGACTAAAGATAGAAGGTATGTATTTTGGTATACAAGGTTTCTTTTTAAAATTAGCCTTTTTGATTTCTATAGCACTTCTACCCATTATACTTGCTAGTGGAGATGGTACATCTATAATAGAAGCTATTAGCACAAAACCAGAAAGTGTAGCAAAAGTAGGAGTATATAATACAAGTTTGTTATCTATGTTTTTCTTCTTTTTATCATTTGTATTTTATTTCTTCTACAAAGAAGAAAAAGAAACGACTAACAAATAATAGTTAATAGATAATAAGTAATAAGTAATAGTTAATGTAGGGGCTTTTTGCTGGAAAGCCCTTGATATTTAGTATTTAGGAAATAGTATTTAGTAATTTTATTAGGACCTATTGAAATGCAATTAATAAGTAATAGTTAATAATTAATAATTAATGTAGGGGCTTTTTGCTGGAAAGCCCTTTATATTTAGCATTTAGGAATTAGTATTTAGTAATTTTATTAGGACACATTGAAATGCAATTAATAAGTAATAGTTAATAATTAATAATTAATGTAGGGGCTTTTTGCTGGAAAGCCCTTTATATTTAGCATTTAGGAATTAGTATTTAGTAATTTTATTAGGACACATTGAAATGCAATTAATAAGTAATAGTTAATAATTAATAATTAATGTAGGGGCTT
>CAZHXU010000099.1:0-10723 GCA_964536535.1 uncultured Fusobacteriaceae bacterium | reverse complement strand
AAATCGAGTGATTTAAATTACGCACTGTATTCTATCCAAAGATATCATAATAATCCAAATTATAAATTTTACTTTATATCTTCATTTGTGGTATACTTTTCTTAAAAGTTCATAAGGTGAAACTAATTAAGAGGTATAATTTAGAAATCATTAAAATTTATATATATGAACTATATAAAGAGTCAAAAGTCCATTTGATGATTTATAAGGAATAATGCGATATAGAATTTCAGTTATATCTTTAAATATGGATGTAATACGAAACTTTGTATCGCCTATAAGTAAGTTATGCACAGAATCAATTTTAGTGTTAAATGAATTATTTCAAAATAGTTTAGAATAAGGAAAAGTAGAGGTGGCAAATATCAAAATATTATTTGTGTGCAGTAGAAATAAATGGAGGAGTTTGACGGCTGAAAAAATTTATGATGGCTTCAATGGATATAATGTTAAATCAGTTGGTACTGAAAAAAATGCTAGAATTAAAGTTAACAGTGGACATATAGGTTGGGCTGATGTGATATTTGTAATGGAAAAGAAACATCTTAGACGATTGAAAGATAGCTTTGGTTCAGAATTGACTGATAAGAAGGTTATTTGTCTTCATATCTCTGACGATTATCAGTTTATGGATAGAGAGTTAATTGAATTATTGAACTCAAAGCTGTCAGAATATATTGAGGTGCCAGAGCGTGATGATTACTAAAATTAGTGCTTCAATCACCATTGAGTTGACTTAACAATCTATCTCCAACACGACAGGCAGAGGTAGGAAGTTGCATCGTAGACAGACGGAACGTTAGGTGACATTATAACAAGTGTGTATAGAGTTTGTAGTTTTTCTTGTTAGCATCTCCTAACCCCTATAGACGACATAAAGCCAAAAATCATATACTTTTTTAAGTAATCAATAACTAAATAAGGAGAATATTTATGAAAACAATATATGTTTCTGAAATTCTAAAATTAAAAAATATAAGCGAATATAAATTTCATGCCGCAAGATGGAATAACCGTGACCAGCCACTTGATGTATTTGTTCGAAGCAAGAAAGAATGGTTTGGGTGGAATACTTGGAGAAATACTAAAGATGAATTTTCTAGAAATTATATTTTCTCATTAATTGATTTTTACCCTGAAGAAAACACTTGGTTATTCGGTGGTATATATAAAATATTGGAAAGAAATAACATTTCAAAAGCTCATAGTTATAAGATTCAAGAGTTAGAAGAATATTCTCAGTACATTGGAAGATTAAAAATTAATTTAGAAAAACCTTCAAGAGGAAGAGCATTTTATTTGGAAAACTATTATGACAAAATGATTGTTTCTGAAATTCTGAAAGAAACTTATTCTGGGGAAATTTTTCCAGGTTTTGATAACATTTCTCATAATTTCACAACTCTAGAAAATATTTTTAATAATGAAAAAATTGATTGGAAATCGGCGTTAGAAAATATTAAGGGTATTTATCTTATCACGGATAAAAATAACGGTAAAAAATATGTAGGTTCTGCTTATGGTGATTATGGAATTTGGGCTAGGTGGAAATGCTATATGAAAACTGGGCACGGTTGGAATGACGAACTTACAGAATTAATTAAAAAAGAGGGATTTAAATATGCTCAGGAAAATTTTAAAATTACTCTATTAGAGTATATGAAAATGCAAACCGATGATAAATACATTATTAAAAGAGAGTCATTTTGGAAAGAAGCTTTCCTTTCGAGGGGTAAGTTTGGATATAATAAAAATTAATTTAAAGTAGATTTGGATGGTGATTAGAATAAAGGAAAGAAGTGTTTTAAGTCTAAAAAGAGAAGAAAAAAGAAAAAGTCCAAAAACTTTGCAGTTTAAAAAAGAGATAAATAGATTTTTGGAAGGAAAAAGACCTGAGGTTATTTATGCAATTAAAAGAGATTTAGCTTGTATGACAAGCATGCCATTCTACAAAGATAGACCTGAAAAAACAAAAATAAATTTGACACATAAAGAATTAATTGTTGAGTATATGAAAGCGTTTGTTACTTATGAAGATAAAGCATTCATTATAAAACTTATTAAATCATTAAATAGAAATCAAGCTCAAACAATTAGAAAAATTGCTCCTAAAATTGGTAAAAAATCAGAAATTTGGGAACACGTTATTCCAGCGAGTTATGTAGTTAATGAATTAATTAAAATGATTGATAATAATGATATTAGTGAAATTGATAAATTATTAAGTATTTATGAAGCGGCTGGTCAAAGAGGAATAACAAAAGAACAAGATTTATTACTTTCTAAATATAAAAGTACAATGCCGAATGATTGGAATTGGAGAGATAAAAATGTAAATCCACTTTTTAGACATGAAATTGTTGGAATTAAACATGAGTAAAAACACCTAATATTAGACAGATGAAATGAAAACCACACTTCATCTATGTCATTCAATGTTATCAAAAATCTAAGAAAGATAAAAATGGAGGGTTTCTCAAATTTTGTGTAAATAGAAAATAGCCTTTCTAGTTATGTTAGAGTATTATCAAAATAAAAATCGGATTCTTAATTTTGGGGATAAAACAATTTCAAATACAACAGGTATCGAGGGAATATTTAATAATTTTATTCCTACAAGATTAAAAAGGACTAATTCTTATACAAATTAGTCCTTTCTTTTTATCTATTCAATTAACCTTAATCTCTTTTCCTTAAAATGACAAGTTTGCATAAATAGATGCTATATTACTAACATTATTTATTGTCATCTCTCTATAATCATCTCCTACAAATGTTTGAAAACTTGCTCCTAGAGTCAGTTTGTCTTGCATTCTGTATGTAAGAGACCCTAACAAACTATGTGAATTATCTGATAAGTTACTTAGTGTATTTAAACCAAGTGAAATATCATCTTTTATAAAATCATTTATACTAAAGAAGTTGGCAAGGTAATAATATCCAAAATCCATAGGTTTAAATATTTCATTGGCATAGATAAACATACCTTGGTCTATTTCATCTTCGCCGTATCCAAATGAATTATAATAGAACTCTTGAATCAGAGTAAATTTACCACTTTCATCTTTGTAATCAAAGGATTTTTGATAACCTAGAGAAGCTTTAAAGATATATTCATCTTCTACCCCAACTAAACTTCCATTTTCATATCTTTTCAAATCATCACCTTTGTTTACTCTACCTTCAGCAAATACATTTGCACCAAATAAACTAGTTGAATAATCAAGACCTATTACTGGTTCTATATCTTTTTTACCATATACTGATATAGAATACTCACTTTTATTAAGTAAAAATTCATACTTAAGTGCTACTCCCAAATCTTCTGGTTCCTCTACTGTGTCTAGACCTACATAAGCATAAAAGTTTTGACTAACACCACGAGGTATATGTACTTTTGCTCCAAAACTACCACTTCTTATTTCATCAAGGTTTCTAAGAGTTTTTTTCTCATAATTAACTAAATCAGTTGGATTAAAGAAATATCCTCTCCCCCATGCGATATTTTGTTGCCCAAATCTAAAGTATGCTTTGTTATCAATATTAAAGTCCAAGAATAATTCATTAACACTTATTAAATCTTCATTTATATTTGGATTGGCATTTTTATATACTTCAAAACTACCATAAGCTTTTGTACCTTGTTCCAATCTTACATCTAAAAAGAAGTTTCCTTTAACATATGAACTTAACTGGTCCTTTATTTCTTTTCCCAAAATAGTTCCTTCTTTATCAAAATCAACAAATTCTGATTTAACTTCTAATTGACCACTAAAACCAATAGATTCTTTCATAATTTTAGCAGTTACATCAGCTATACTACTTGTACTTTCTACTTCTTCTACTTCAAATACACTTCCAAACTCTTCATCAGCAAATGGATCAGCAAATATATCATCTGTTGCCATAATCCCTGTTACCAAAGTCAAATATATTAATAATTTTTTCATCCCAAACACCTACTTACTCAAGTTCTCTAAATATGCTTTAGTAAAGATGTGAGATGGTATCTCTTCAGTACTAATATCTGTAAGATTTACTAATGATTTATTCCCAAGATCAAATTCATCTACTATCAGTTGACTTGTTGGAATATAACTTCCATCAATTTTTTTGTATTTTTTAAATGTAATTGTATCCATAAGTGTACCTGATAAAGAAAAATTTTGTATTCTAAGTGGCAGATAATTTTCTTTTGCTACCCAATAGATTCTTTTTGGATCTTTTACAGCATCTGTTTTAGCAACCAATTCTATTTTGTATACTTCCATACCACCAAGTACAACTTCTTCTACTTTCTCTTTGCCATCTTCCATAGCTATATTGTATTCTTCCGAAAGTTTTTTCATCTCAAAATCATCAGCTGTAGCACCTGATCCACCGATACTTTCATCACTATTTATATGTTGGAATGTACGTGTGTTTTTTCTATATACCCACATATTTTCCCCTTGTTTAAGGTATCCATTTCCTTTTTCATTTTCAGGAGCAACCATTATAATAAGAAATGAATCTGTACTATCTTGTCTATAATATATCATCTCTTGTTGTTTTATTCCTTGCCCCTTTTTTTGTGTAGTAATTGTTACTTTTGCAGTACCGTCACTTTCAAGTGACAGGTACTCATCTATTTCTCTAAGTATCATTTCACCTTGTGTTTCTCCAAAGGCAAATTGACTAAGTATCAAAAGTATAAATAATAATTTTTTCATTGTTCCTCCTATTCATAGTGTCTAAGTGCACTTGCTGCATTTATTTTACTTGCTTTTCTAGCTGGGAAATATGCTGTTACTGCTGTAATAATTACTATTACAATAATCCCCAAAGCTATTTGTTTTGGACTGTAGATAAATTTTATGCTTCCATCAATAAGTATAAATGAGAGAGCACTTTCGCTACTAAATTTAATAGAACTAAGCCCTAGAGAAATTAATACTCCCAAAATAGTTCCACTAACACAAGCAATTATTGTAAGGTAAATGCTTTCAAGTATAAATGAATTTTTTACATCTTTAGCTTGCATTCCAATAGCTCTAAGTGTTCCTATTTCTCTTGTTCTTTCTTTAATAGTCATACGAAGTGTATTTACTACTCCTATTAGAATTATAAAGAATAAAACTAAAACTACTATTACTGTAACTCCTGTTAACACAGTTTTCATCTGAAGTATTTGACTTGCACTTTCATACATAGTTGTAATACTTACTTTTGCTCTTTTTGATTTTACTCTTCTTTCTGCTCTAAATATCTCTTGTAACTCATTGGCATTATTTACTCTATCGTATAAAAAATACTCTTTTGCTAATGCATTATAATAACTATCATTTTCATCAAAATAGTTATTTACAGTATTTTTTGGAACATATATATTATAATTTTTATAGATACGTTCACCATTTACAATTACTGTATCAAAGGTAAATTTCCCTTGTGCTTCAAAGATTCCTTGTACTTGAAGTTCTTCTTCATACAAACCTTTATTTTCACTTTCATAACTTAATAAAAACTTTTCACCAACAGATACGCCTAAGTTTTTACTTAACTGACTACTAATCAAAACTCCTGCTTTACTTAGATAATTATTTTCTTCACCGTCTATTATTTCCAGTGTATCAAATAAACTTTTATATGTTTCTTTGTTGTTCTCATAAGCAAATAATTGTATATCTTCATCATTTGCTTTTCCTATTATACTCAGTATCCCAGGTTTCATCATTTCATGAAGTTTATCTGCTACTATTCTCGAATTTTTTTCAGGATCTTTTAGGGCAATTTGATATGCTCCCGCTTCATTTTCTTTATATCCTAAAAGGCTTTTAAGTTTATTTAATTCCATAAATGCTACTACAGACATAAATGTATTTGATGATTTTCCAATAGCTATTACTTGCATATTAGCTGACTGGACTTGACCAGTTACCATATTAAGTCTTGTTTTTATAACATCTCCTACTTTTACATTAAGTGCTTTAGCTTTTGCTGGAGAGATAACTACTGGATACATATATTTATCTGTAGAATAATCTTCTACACTACCATCTACTATCCTCATAAATTCAGTCCAATTTTCTTCTGAATCTTCTAATCCAACAAGTACCATATTATCTGATTTACCATTACCTATAACTGTAGAAAAAGCAGTTATATTTTCACTTTTATAAACTACCAAATCCCCAAATGAATCAAGCATATTTTCTAATTCTTCTTTATCTCTAAAGATTTGTTTTCTATTATCTGTTTTACTAATAGAAACGTGACCTGCAACATTTGCTACTATTTCATTTATAAGTACATCTATTAAACCATTAGAAAATGAGTTGGCTATTACAAGTATCATCATTCCAAAACCAATTCCTAAGGCTAATAGGCTATTTCTTCTTTTTTGTCTAGTAAGATTACGTAGACTTATTCTAGATATTATTCCCATCGTTCCTCCTAATCATTTCCTAATGCGTCTAGTGGTCTTATTTTGTTTACTAATAAAACTGGATATATCATTGCTAATATTGAAACAAATGTTAATTCAATTAATCCAAGTGAAATATCACCTAATGTAATTATTGGATGTAACACATCTCCACCGTAGATTATTTGTAGATATTCATTTGTAGTTTCTAATCCTAAACTAGCAATAAATAATAAAATTCCCATTCCTACTATAATTCCAATTCCACCAAAGAATAGTGATAAAAAGAAAGTTTCCGACATAAACATTCCACCAAGAAATGATTTTTTTGCTCCAATTGCTCTCATCATTCCAAGTTCTGTTACTCTTTCCATTGCTGCCATACTTAGAGTATTCATTATTACAATAATAGCTACAAAGAATATAAATACTATAAACATATTTAAAGCTATTTTTATAAAACTTGCCATATTCCCCAAGATTCCAATAGATTTTTGCCATGAGATTGCTTTTGCATCTATGTTATTTTCTTTAAATACTTTATTTAATTTTTTTATTACTTCTTCCGATTTATTTATATCATGAAGTCTTACTAAAGCAATTTGGTATGCACCATCATTAATTTCTATCTTTTCATTTTGGGCTACATCTTCACTAAGTTCTTCTTCAAAAGTAGAAGCAAAATCATCAAATGAAATACTTTCATTTTCATTACCTAAATCTGTTAAAAAATCATCTCCAAAAGAAAAATCTTCTTCAAATAAAGATAACTCTTCTTCACTTAGTTCTACTTCTTTACCACCTGTAATCATGTTGTTTGCTTCTCTATAACTGTCTATATCAATGATACTATAGTTCCCCCAAAATTTATTAAGAGATTTGTATCTAAAGACACCTTTTACTGGTACTTTTACATCCATAGATGAAAAGTCTTTTGACATACCCATAACTACTATATTATCAAGTACATCTAATTCTTCAAACATTTTAGCTTCTTTACTCAAGTTCTCTTCGACTATCCTATCATCTTCACTAACTAACCAATAATCTGTTTCCAAAAATGTTTGATCTCTATATGTAGTTCCAAGGATTATACCTCTTTCACCTTTTTTTAAATTTCTTCCCTCTAAGATTTCTATACTATTTGGGAAAAATTCCATATATTCATCTATATCTACACCTATCATACCTACAAAATTCATATCATAGTTTAGGTTTATAGCATTTCCCCAACCTACAGCCATAGGTAGATAACTATGTATTTCTTCTGTTTCACCAAGTACTTTTTCCAAGTCATCAAAGTTTTCAATTACTTCAAGTGGTGTTCCCGTTTGCCTAAGTAATACATCATCTGTAAGTTCTCTACTTGAAGATATAACTATATCCCCTGTGAATGTTTCACTTATATTCTCTTTAAATCCTCTTTCCATACCACTTATTATTCCGTTACCAACAGTCATAAGTAAAGTTCCAATAAATAATATTAGTCCTATTACAAAACTTTTTCCTTTATGCCTCCATATATTCCGCCATGCAATTTTAATAGTTAATTTTGCACCAGCGAAAAAATTCATTAGATTAAATTTATTCATCCAAATCACCCTACTATTAATCCGTCTTTTATTTTAACTATCTTTTTTGCATATTTTAGTACATCTGGATCATGTGTTGAGAATATAAAAGTAGTTTTTTGCTTTTCATTTAATTCTTTCATAAGTTCAAGGATTTGTTCACTTGTTTCCGAATCAAGGTTTGCTGTTGGTTCATCGGCAAGGACTATATCTGGTTCTGTTACAAGTGCTCTAGCTATAGCTACCCTTTGTCTTTGCCCACCACTTAATTCACTTGGTTTATGATCTATATATTTTGATAAACCAACTGCGTCTATAAGTTTTTCTGCTTTTTCTTTTATCTCTTTTTTACTATATTTTTTCATTAGTAACAGAGGAAATTCAACATTTTCTCTAATGTTTAATACTGGTATCAAATTAAATGTTTGGAATATAAATCCAATTTTATTTAATCTAATATTAGTAATAACTCTGTCTTTTAAACCAATTATCTCTTGACCATGTAAAGCATAACTTCCACCACTTGCATCATCAATGCAACCAATGATATTTAATAATGTTGTTTTTCCACTTCCCGATGGTCCTACTATAGAAAGAAAATCTCCCTCTTCTACTACTAAATCTACACCTTTTAATGCATTAACAATAGTATCCCCCAAAGGATAATTCTTTTTTACCCCTTTAATATTAATGATTTCCATCATTTTCCTCCTTATTTCTTTTTTATATTTTAACATTAATTTTTTCATTGATATGAGTTTTTGAGATAAAAGTACAAATTTAAATCTAAGTTACAAATAAAGATATTTAACTTACACAAACAATATAATTTTAACTTGATGTTATTTATATTAATACCCTTCATTTTAAATTTTTAGGGATATTGTGATTTATTTATAAAATCAACTGGAAAAAAATCGATTTTTAATTAAATTACAAATGTTTTTTTATTTCTTTTTAAATTTATTACATCTTTAAAAAGTTCGTTACAAAACGAATCTTTTTATTAAAAATATTGTTCGTCTGTGTTCGAACATTATCATACTATGTTTTTTTCATAATTTCAATAGTTTTTTTTATTTTTTTCTTAAAATCAAATCTTTTTTCTTCTACTTCTCCCCTTCCAAAATCTATGTAATCCCTGTAAAAACAGGCTTTTACTCATCTAAATTTTAATAAAAATAAAATTATTATTAATGTTAGTATTTTGTTCTGACAGGTACCTGTTATTACACAGTAGTCCGAGTAAAAAAATTTAATTAATAAAGTATACTACAAGGTACCTTTTATTGCAAGGTACTTTAAAAAATTTTTTTATTTCTTTTAGTAACATTTGATAAATTTAATCAGAAAGGTTATAATATTTTAACAAGGAGGTATATATGTATTTAGTTGATTATCATTGCCATTCATTATATTCTTTTGATTCAAAAACTAAATTGGAAGATGTAATAAAAAGTGCAATAAAAAAAGGTTTGAAAGAAGTGTGTGTTACAGATCATTTTGACTATGGAACAGAATATTATTTGGATATAGATTATCTTCAGTATGAAAAAGAATTGCTTGTGTTAAAGGAAAAATATAAAAATCAAATACTTGTAAAATTTGGAATAGAAATAGGTCTTGATATGCCTACAATAAAAGAAATTGATGGAGTTTTAAAAGATATTCCTTTTGATTTTAGATTAGCGTCAACACATGATGTTAATCTTCTTGGACCTCATCAAGATGAATATTGGCAAGGTCTTAGTCGAGTAGAAGGATATAGAAAATATTTTGAAGCTATGTATGAAACAGCTAAAATCTATGAAGATTTTGATTCTTTTGGACATCTTGATTATGTTGTAAGGTACGGTCCATATAAAGATATAGGTTTTAAGTATAATGAAATAAGTGATATTCTAGAAGAAACAATGAAATTACTTATTCATAGAGGAAAAGGAATTGAAATAAATACAAGTGGAATTCGTAAGGGCTTAGAAGAATTTCACCCAAATAAAGAGATACTAAAGAGATATTTTGAATTAGGCGGGGAAATTATTACACTTGGTAGTGATGGGCATATAGCTAGCCATGTAGGTATGGATATCGATAGAGCAGCCCAGTTACTCTTAAGTATGAATCAGAAATACATTAGTACCTTTGATAAGAGAAAATTAATTATGAAAAGGATAGATGACTAATTTTTTTACGGGATTAAAATTGAGGGGGAAGATGATGTTAATAAGGGAAGCTAAGGGAGTAGAAGCTAATATTATCTACAAGTTAATTATAGATACCTTTGAAGATAATATTGCAAAGGACTATAGTTTAAAAGGGCAAGAAACATTCAAAACATTTGTAACTGAAAAAAATCTTAGGGATATTATAGAAAGTGAAGAGATAAGTTTAGTTGCTGAAAAAAACGGCATAATAGTGGGATTTATAGCTACAAGGGGTAGAAGGCATATTTCTTTATTATTTGTTGATAATAATTATTTAGGTAAAGGAATAGGAAAAAAACTCCTTAAAAAAACACTAAAAATTATAAAAGAAGAACGTTGGACTGAAAGAGTAACTGTAAATTCTTCTCCTATTGCAGTAAAATTTTATGAAAACATGGGATTTAGACTGTATGATGAAAAAGAAGAAAGAGATGGTATAGTTTCATATCCAATGTCTTATATAATCAAATAAAATTTATCTACAAAAAATAAAAAAAACTTTACCACAGATTCGTGAAACTTAGAGATTTATCTCTCTAGTT
>CAZHXU010000098.1:0-10779 GCA_964536535.1 uncultured Fusobacteriaceae bacterium | reverse complement strand
GGTGTTGAAACTCTTCGTAAAAAGAGGAAAGACTAGTTTGAAAAAAGAAAAAATTGAATAGATATATATTTAATTCCAAACTATCTATAATAAGCTATTTTTGTTATAATA
Source organism: uncultured Fusobacteriaceae bacterium (assembly GCA_964536535.1). Lineage (GTDB taxonomy): Bacteria > Fusobacteriota > Fusobacteriia > Fusobacteriales > Fusobacteriaceae > CAZFBB01. Next base: position 10,668 of record CAZHXU010000098.1, on the reverse strand, counting down.
TTTCAAAGAACAGGAGGAATTATGAAGAAAAAATTTATTATTTTTATTATGACAATATTTGGGTTGATGGCAGAGATACATCCTACTCTCAGTCTAAAAGGAACAGGCATAGGGGAGAGCAGTTTGTATGAATGGAATATAACAAAATTATCTTTTGACCAAGGAAAGTATTTTATAAATATAAACTTGGAAAATGATAAAGGGGACAAGTATGTTATAGGAAATTTGGATAAAGGAACAGAAGTACTTAGTGTTTTTTATGATGATATAAGTGGTGATAGTTTGAAAGAAGTATTTTTGATAACTAGATTTGAAGGGAAGTACGGAGTAGAAGTTTATCAAGAAACTTATAGAATGGGTTATGATGAGTATGAATTTAATAAAGTATACTCATTGTCAGACTATCTAAGTGGATTGTTTGCAGATGAAAAAAATCTGAATGCTAATAAAGTCAGAAAAATAACTAAAAATCTTTTACCTGCTGATTATGGTACTGTTGGTTATTGGAACCATGATCAAGAGGGGAAATTTTATAAAGGAATAGATTTTTTTAATGGAACTTTGGTAGGTTATTATACATATGAAGGAGAAAAACTTGATAACATAGAAAATGCAAATAACTATGTTGTCCATTTTAGAGATAATATCTATGGTAGGTTTATTGCTTTAGAAGGATATGGTCTATATGAAATATTTGAAGGAAAAATAGTAGAAGATAAAGTAATAGAGCATGGTAAATACGCCTTTAGTATCGAAGGTGCTCATAGACATGGTGAATATGTAAATGGAGTAAAAGAAGGGAAATGGTATGATTACCTTAGAGGTGGAGAAATGTATTATTATTATGAAAACGGTGTAGAAGTAGGAAGTGAAGTAGTAGAAGATGAATAAATTGTTAGTGTCTTATCTTCTAGCTGCCTCTTTTAAATATAAGTTATAGATAAATAAAAATTCCCCCTTAAATAGGGGGAGTAATTTTTTACTATTTAATCTAAAAAAATTAATTATACTTCGAAACCTTTTCCTTTTCCAACTAACTTTCCATCTTTATATATAGATCTATATTTTAATTCACCATTATCAAAATAAACTCTAAATTCTCCGTCTTTTTTTCCATTAACATAATTTTCTTCTTCTCTTACTTCTCCATTTTCATAGAAACTAAGACATTCGCCGTGAAATTTTCCATTTTTGTATGATTTCATTCTGCTTACCATACCGTTTTCATAATACTTTACAGCTTCACCAGTAAATGCTTTTCCAGTACTTTTTAAGTAACGTACCCCATTTCTTCCTTCTAAATCAGAAAAAAGTACTTTTTTATTTGACATATTATCTCCTTATAAATCTTTTTTATCCAGCTATGATTTTATCATTCTTTTTGAAATCTGTCTATGAAGTAGAAAAGTATCAAAAAGTAAAAATAAATTTTTAAATTTAGACTATTTATAATACTTGTTAAAGAATTTTTCTGTTGTTCCATCAAGAAGCATTTCTTGTAGAACTTGTTGGAGCAAAAAAGGAAGAGAACCTTCTTTTAATTTTGTAGGATAATTATGTATACTAAGTTTTTCTCTCGGATTATATTTTTCGTTGGGCACATCTGTAAAATATATAGAATTTTTAGAAAAACCTAGATACATAATGTTTTTTTTCTTCAAAAAATTCTCGTGTATTTTTATATTTTTAATCTTCTTTTCTTTAAGATAATAAACCAAACTAGAATAGTCGAAAATAGTAAAATCTATCCTGTCAAATAAAAGCATATTGATACTTCTTTCTAAATCAAGTTCGGCATATTCTACAACTTTCAAATTTTTAACTTTTGTTTCATCAAAATAACTCGGAGCACCTAAACTTTTTCCAAAGACCATATTCTCTATTTGGGTCAAATTCTCTATATCTTCATTAACATTAGTTGTTGTGACTAAGACATCTTTTTGAAATAATCCATTTTCTATAAAAAAAATATAACTACTTCTCTCTAGAGTAAAATTGAATCTAGGATAAAAATCAATAGAACCATCTTTTAAACCATCAATTATTCTAAGTTTGGGTAACCTAACAATTTCTAATTTGTATCCTAATCTTCTAAAAGCTTCTTCGTACAAATCTTTGTAGAGCCCTTTATTATCATCAGCATTTATAAGAGGAGGAATTTCGGTAGTTCGATAACCCATAATAATAGTTTTTGATAATGTTGAAAAAATAAGGATTATATATAAAACTATATACTTCATAAATTTCTCCTTTTATGATTATTTATATTAATATTGTATTCGCATAAGGTAAAAGAAAAAACAGAGAAATTTGAATATTTAAAGAAAAAAGCAAATATAATCTCTAGGAGTACATAGGGATAAAATTGGATTTAGTAAAATTTTGGCGTAAAATAAATTAGGGCGTTTAATAAAATGATTAGAGGTGTAACAATGAAAAAGATTGTGATGTTTTTTTTCTTAGTATGTTTATCTACTTATACTCAAGGTATAGTTGTTGAGATATTAGTTGATAATAGTTATCCCCCATATTCCTATGAACAAGAAGGAGAAGCAAAAGGACTTTATGTAGATATACTAGAAGCTTTGGACGAAAAGATGCTTTTCTTTTCTTTTAGAATAAAAGCAGTACCTTGGAAGAGGGGTTTAAAGTTATTGGAGATAGGTTCTAGTTTTGCCCTTGCTCCCCCTTATTATAGACCAGATGAAAGACCATATATGTTTTATTCAAATCCTATATTAAAAGAAGAATTGGTACTGGTAAGTATAGGAAAAAAAGAAGAGAAAAACTGGCCTGGCGATTATAAAAATTATAAAATTGGTATTAATAGAGGTTTTTCTAGTATAAGTGATGATGAAAAATCTATGTTGTCTGTAGAAGAAGGAAGTAGTACTAAAGATAATCTGTTAAAGTTAGTTAGTGGTAGAATTGATTACTTTATAAATGATAAATATTCAATCTTGTATGAAATGAAAGAATTAATCTCTATGGGTAAGGTGGAAGAGGGAGTAGAAGTAGAAATAGTAAAAGTATTATCTGAAGAGTATGGGTATATGGGATACAGTATAAAGAGTAATGTAGGATATAAAAATGAATTTGTAAATAGTTTTAATAAAGCTCTTGAAGAACTTCAAAGTAACGGAGAGTTGGAAGAGATAATAGAAAATTTTCTTAATAAACTTCACAAATAATTCAAAATACTTAAGTAAAATAATTAAAGAAAATTTTATTTTTATTATTAATTTCTGTTATTTATGGAGTAGTAAAGAGGAAAAAGGGATTAAATTATTAAATAACTCCTAAAATTTTATTATTTATTATGTCTTAGCAATCCTTTTTCCACTTACTTCTAAAAAATATTCCGACATTAAAAAGAATCTGTTATAATAAATAGCTAAACCTAATTATGGAGGAATAAAATGAAGAAGTTAGATTTTAAAGGAAGTGTAGTACTAAATCCAGTACCAGTAGTTTTGGTTACTAGTAAAAACAAAGAAGGGAAAGTAAATGTATTTACTGTAGCATGGACAGGAACTATTTGTACAAAACCACCTATGCTTTCTATATCAATAAGACCAGAAAGATTATCTTATGATTATATAGAAGAAACTATGGAATTTACAGTTAATCTGCCTAATACAAAATTAGTTAGAGAAACTGATTTTTGTGGAGTAAGGTCTGGGAGACAAGTAGATAAAATTAAAGAAATGGGATTTACTATGGTAGACGGTAAAGCAATCGATGTACCTTATATAGATGAATGCCCTATTAGTATAGAATGTAGAGTAAAAGAGATTATAAAATTAGGAACACATGATTTGTTTATAGGAGAAGTATTAGGTTCTCATATTAATGAAAATTTGCTTGATGAAAATGGAAAGATACATTTTGAATGGGCTAATCTTATTAATTATGCTCATGGTGAATATTATCCAATGTCTAAAAAAGCTCTAGGGTGTTTTGGATATTCTGTGGCTAAAAATCCTGCTATACTTGAAAAATACGACAGAAAAAAAGTAAAAAACAATAACAAAAATGAAGAAGAAAAAGTTAAAAAGAAGAAATACGGGAAGAGAAAAAGGAAGTAAACAAGGAGGAGCAAATGAAAAAACTAATGGTACTTGTAATTTTGGCATTAATGGCTTTTGTATCGTGTTCATCAACGGAGGAGAAAGTTAAAGGAGTAGAAGTAGATGAAATAAATGTTCAAGTGACATATCTTGAAAGAATGATACTTAGACCTGGTAGTGAGCTTGTAGTAACTCTAGAAGATGTGAGTAAAATGGATGTAGCATCTACTGTTATTAGTCAAGAAAAGATAGTTTTGGAAGGAGCCCCACCTTATAGCGTAAAGTTAAAATACAATAAAGAAGATATAACTGATAGAAATAGATATAATGTAAGAGCTAGTATTAAATACATGGATACATTAATGTTTACGTCAACAACAAGTAATGACCCCTTTGCAAATGCAGATAATATGGAGATTATTGTTCAAAAAGTAAATATAGACAATGCTGTATTAGAAGGACCAGAATGGAAACTGTATAAAATGGGAGACAAACTTGTAGAAGTAGAAGAAAAACCATATTTAGTATTCCAAAAAGAGCCTGGTGTAGTAAATGGTTATACTGGTGTAAATAATATTTCGGGAGAATATACTCTTGGAGAAAATAGTTTGAAATTTGAAAAATTATTTATGACACAAATGTACAATGAAAAAGGAGCTCAGTTAGAAAAAGACTTTGTAAAAGTCCTTAATTCAGAAGTAACTTATATGATTTATGGAGATACACTTACGTTCTATGATAAAGATATGAATCCAGTTGCAGTTTTCCAAAAATAATTACAATAATTTAGTATTTAAGCTTGTAAATGTTTGATTTTTTTATTATAATGTTTGCGGGAAGATACAAAAAATGGGAAATTGTACAAAATTTTGTTATAGGAGGACGCATGAAAAAAACTATTAAAATGATGATGGCTGTTAGTTTATTGGCTTTATTTGCAGCTTGTGGTAATGCAGAAGTAAAAGAGGAAGTTAAAGCAGAAGAAGTTGCTGTAGTAGAAGTAGTTGAAGAGGTAGTTGTACCTGATCAAAAACTTGAAGAATCATACTGGACTTTGGAAACTTTAGGTGGAGAAGCAATAAGTTTATCAAAAACACCATATATCTTATTAAATACTATTAATGGAATAGTAAATGGTTATACTGGTGGAAATAGTTTATCAGCTGCTTACGAATTAGAAGAAATGACTCTAACTTTTGATAGTATTAGAATTACTAGAAGATACATAGAAGAAGCTAAAGATGTTGAACCTAACTTTGTAAAAGCTTTGGAAGCAACTGTAACTTATGCTATTAAAGGGGATAAATTAACTCTTATTGATGCAAATGGACAAGAATTAGCAACATTTAGAACTGAAATAAAAGAAGAAACAACTAATTAATAAATAAATATTGAGACTAATACCTTATGGAATTAGTCTTTTTTTTTAGTAAATTTGATATAAAATACTGTAATATATTTAATAGTTGAAAGGTAAATATAATATGCTATACTATAGTGAAAAGAAAATAAAAGGAGTATATTATTAATGAACATAGTTGATTATGCAAAAGAAATTTTTGATATAGAGATAGAAGAACTTAAAAAAGTACGAGATAGAATAGGAAGTGAAATAGTAGAAGTAGCTAATATGATATACAATAGCAGAGGGAAAGTTGTTATTACTGGTGTTGGTAAATCAGGTCATGTAGGAAAAAAACTTGCTGCTACTCTGGCTTCTACTGGAACCCTTTCCATATTCATGCATGCTGCCGAAGCACTTCATGGTGATCTTGGAATGGTACATGAAGAAGATATAGTAATAGCTATATCAAACAGCGGAAATGTAGATGAAGTATTATCAATTATTCCTTCTATAAAAAAAATAGGGGCAAAACTTGTGGCTATGACTGGAAATAAAACGTCTAAATTAGCTCTTGAAAGTGATGCTGTACTTGATATAGGTGTAGAAAAAGAAGCTTGTCCAATGAATCTTGCACCAACTTGTTCTACTACGACAACACTTGTTATGGGAGATGCTCTTGCAAGTGTACTTATAAAAATGAGAGAATTTAAACCTGAAAACTTTGCACTATATCACCCAGGAGGTAGTTTGGGTAGAAGATTATTATTAAAAGTAAAAGATATAATGCACAATGCAGACGAAGTAGCTCAAGGGACAAAAGATGAGATGGTGTCGGATATTATTGCTAAGATGACCAACAAGAATTTAGGAGCTGTGTGTGTAGTAGAAGGTGAAAAAGTAATAGGTCTTATAACAGAAGGTGATATAAGAAGGGCCTTAAAAAATAAAGAAAAATTCTTTGATTTTACAGCAAAAGATATAATGACAGAAAAGTTTACATATATAGATGAAAACCAATTAGCAATAGATGCATTAGAAGTAATGGAAAATAGAGAAAATAAGATTTATCAATTGCCAGTATTAAATGAAAATAGAGAATTATTAGGACTTATTAGATTGCATGATTTAGTTTCAGTAGTTTAGATTCTTTATAAAAAAACTCAATTTTACAGGAGCATATATTGACATTTGAATGTATGAATGATATAATTTTGTAATCAAAATATAGGGAGGTTAAATATATGGTAACTAAAGATACAAACATCCTTGAAGCAGTTCAAAAGTATCCAATAATTGCTCAAGTATTCCAAAGATACGGATTAGGATGTATTGGATGTATGGTAGCTTCTGGAGAATCATTAGGTGAAGGAATTGCTTCACATGGTTTAAATGCAGATGCAATCGTAGCTGAAATTAACCAAATCATCAAAGAGGAAGCTGGAGAGTAATTAAATTTTACTTAATAGATAGAGAGTCTTTTAGAGACTCTTTTTTCTTTTTTGATAAATAAAAAAACGACTGGTCTTTAAAAGCAGTCGTTTTAAATTAATTTGAAGAAAATCCTGTTATTTTCTTATTTTTATAGAGTCTTCCCCTAATAATTCTTGAATTTCAGTTATAAAAGTACTACTAGGAGTGACATATAAGTTTTTAGGAAGTTCAACTAATTCTTTTTCATCCCCGTCTCTAAAAGCAATATAGATTTTGTGTTCTCCTCTATGTCTTTTAATGATTTCTTTAAGTTTAGGTAATTTTCCTTTTTTATCCCCTTCTACCAACACATACACCCTAAATCCATGTAGTTTATCCATATCTTCTATATCATACATATGTGAGATATTTAGTTTTAACTCTTCTGATCCACCAAAAGTATCAAGAGTTAAGTTTCCTTCTATATAAACTATGGCATTTTCAAATAAAAAGTGCACACATTCCTTAAATTGCCTAGGGAAAAGAGTAGCTTTAATACTTCCTCTATAATCTTCTATCTCTAATATAGCCATATTTTCTCTAGTTTTTTTAGTGACTAGTTTTTTAATATGTCTTATTATTCCAAAAGTTTTTACTAGATGTTTTTCTTCTGGGTCAAAAGTTCTAATCTCATCTACAACATATGTACTAATGATTTTTTTGTATTTATCCATGGGATGACCACTTACATAAAGTCCAATAAATTCTTTTTCACCCTTTAATTTTTCCATAAGTTCCATTTCAGTAAGATTAGGAAGTTCTACCCTTTCAAGAGATGATTTTGCCCTACCAAAAAGGTTCATCTGCATAATTTCATCTTCTTTAAGTTTTCTTCCTGCAACATCAAGAATTTTTCCAATTATTGCATATTTTTGTTTCCTATTTCCTGGCAAACTATCGGTACTTCCACTTAGAACAAGGGCTTCAAGAGCTTTTTTATTTAGACCATGCTTTTTCATTCTATAAACAAAATCTTCAAAGTCTTTAAATTCTTCTCTTTCTCTTTCATTAACGATTTCAGATACTATTCCTTCACCCAAGTTTTTTATAGCAGACATACCAAAAATAACTTTACCATTTTTTATACTAAATTTTTTAGATGGTTCATTAACATCTGGAAGAGTTACTTTTACATCATATTTTCTAGCATCTTCAATATATATAGCTAATTTGTCTATATTATTCATTTCGCTAGTCATAAGAGCAGCAAAATAATGGCTTGGATAATTTGCTTTAAAATAAGCTGTCCAGTATGCAACAAGAGCGTAAGCTGCCGAGTGAGACTTGTTAAACCCATATCCAGCAAACTTATCTATAAGGTCAAATATTTCTTCTGCAATTTCTTTTTCATAACCATTTTCAATACTTCTTCGAACAAATTTATCTCTATTTTCTTCCATGATCTCAAGGATTTTTTTACCCATAGCACGACGTAATAAATCTGCTTCGCCCATGGAATAATTAGCCATTACATTAGCTATCTTCATTACTTGTTCTTGATAGAGAATAACTCCATATGTTTCTTCCAAAACATCTTTTAGGCTGTCATGAGGATACTTTGTTCTACTAAGACCTTTTTTTACATTGATATAATCATCTACCATCCCAGATCCAAGAGGTCCAGGTCTATACAGAGCCAAAAGGGCTATTATGTCTTCGAACCTATCTGGGCTAAGTTTTTTCATTAGTTTTATCATACCAGCTGATTCAAGTTGGAATACTCCAAGACTATCTCCTCTACGAAGAAGTTCATAAGTTTTTTCATTATCAAGAGGAACATCTTCAAGGGTAAGATTTATATTCAAATCTTTACGTATATAATCTATTGCTCTTTTTATAATAGTTAAGTTACGAAGACCTAAAAAGTCCATTTTTAATAGACCTAATTCTTCCAATTCTTTCATTTGGTACTGTGTAGAAACTAAACTAGTCTTTTTATCGTAATAGATAGGAACTTCTTCATTAAGGGGATTTTTTGTAATAACTATACCAGCAGCATGTATACTTGCGTGTCTTACTTTTCCCTCTAATCTTCTTGAATATTCAAGAAGTTGTTGGATTTCAAAATCTTCATTGTATAAATTTGCCAAATCTCCATTCATTTTGATAGCTTTGTCTATAGTAGCAAACTGAGGTATCATTTTGGCTACTTTATCAACTTTTGAAAGGTTAACATCCATAACTCTACCAACATCACGAATAGCGGCACGAGCTTTCATAGTACCAAAAGTAATAATATGAGCTACTTTATCATAACCATATTTTTTACTTACATACTCTATAACTTCTCCCCTTCTCTCTTGACAGATATCTATATCTATATCTGGCATAGATATTCTTTCAGGGTTCAAAAATCTTTCAAAGATTAAGTTGTACTTTAGAGGATCTATATCTGTAATACGAAGAGCATAAGCAACAATACTTCCAGCAGCAGAACCCCTTCCAGGTCCAACGGGAATATCACTCTTTCTAGCATAATCAATAAAATCCCATACAACTACAAAGTATCCTGCATATCCCATTTTTTCTATAATACCTAGTTCATACTCAACTCTTTCACGCACTTCTACTCCAAAATCACTTCCATACCTAAATATGATTCCTTCTTCTACTAGTTTACGTAGATAAGTATTTATATTTTCTTCACCTTCAGGTACTTCATAGTGTGGAAACTTGAATATGCCAAACTCTAATTGTAAGTTACAAAGATTTGCAATATGCTTTGTATTTTCAATAGCACCAGGATATCTACCAAGAGTTTCTCTAATTTGCTCTCCACTCTTCATATACATACCATCTGATTCTATCTTCATTCTTTTATCATCTTGCAGTTTCGCACCAGTTTGCACACAAATCATAATATCTTGCAAACTATGGTCTCCGTGGTGTACATAATGAACATCATTTGTTCCAACTACTTCTACTCCATTTTCTACTGCAAATTCATATAGTTTATCATTAAGTTTATATTGTTCTTTGATACCATTGTCTTGTAGTTCTATATAAAAATCTTTTCCATAGATATCAAGGTATTCAGAGAGGGCTTCTTTTGCTCTTTCATAGTTGTTATCTCTTATTTCACGAGCAAGTTCCCCAGCCATACAAGCACTAAGGGCAATTATCCCTTCTGAGTACTTTTTAAGCATCTTTTTATCAACTCTTGGTTTATAATGAAAACCATCTTTATATCCATATGATGTCAGTTTTAACAAGTTTTTATAACCAACTTCATCTTTAGCAAGTAATATTAAATGGAAGTTTCTACCTTTTTTTTCTTCCATGTCAAACTCTGATATATATGCTTCTAATCCAATAATAGGTTTAATACCGTGTTTTAGAGCTTTGTTATAAAACTCAACAGCTCCAAACATATTTCCATGGTCGGTAATAGCTATAGCAGACATACCAAGTTCTTTTGCTCTTTTCATATATTCATCTATTTTACCTACACCATCTAACAAACTATATTCAGTGTGTAGGTGTAAATGTACAAAATTATCATTCATACTATCACCATCCCTTCAATATATTATATCATTTTTATTTTTTTAAATAAAGAATCTATTAGAAACTTATTCTATAGTAATTTTTGATGGGCTTAGGAAGAATAACTTTATAAAATTATCCCTCTCTTTAATATAAAATTTACTTATTAGGTAAAATCTATAGTTTATATGAGTTTTAACCACGAATTACACCAATTACACAGAAAAATTCTTTTGTAAAGAGTTATTCCTTTAAACTATACTTATTGCTTGTTTTAATAGGATGTGTATAGTTGGA
>CAZHXU010000097.1:0-10795 GCA_964536535.1 uncultured Fusobacteriaceae bacterium | reverse complement strand
ATTTGTGTAATCTGAGGAATTCGTGGTTAATATTGCTTTTCATAATTCAAATAAAATATAGGGTTTAAATTCTTATGAATAAATTATTTGTTAAATTTCTTTTAAAATACACTCAAAACTTCTCTAATAATTTCACTTTTCACCCTTGGTTCAAGTGCTTTATCTTTATAGTTTTTAAAGATTATCTGACTAATTTTACTTGCATCTCTGTCATAAGAACCACCTACGAAAAAGATAGATCCATCAAATTTTACTTCAGCATATAATCTTTTATCAAAGTCTTGTATATATAGTTCATAGAAACTTCCACCATCACCTATAGTTCCATAATCCCATCCAAGTTTCTTTAATTTTGCTATGAAATAATAGTCTTTTATAGGTAAATCTTCTACTTCAAACTCTAATCCCTCTCCAATATCGTAAACTTCTACATCTAATTGAGGAATTAATAGGTTTATTTCATTATCTTTTAATACTTCTTGCCATTTTTCCACTTCTTCATTACTTAACTCTAACTTATGTGTTATAGCTACTTTATCATCATCTAATATATCTATTTTGTTATAATCAAAGTCGTTTGTATCATCAGTCAAAGTAAATCTAACTATATTTTCCCCATTTCTATATAGGTTCCATAAAAGTTTTTTACCTATTTTATTATATAGTGGATTATTTACAAATACTTCCTTCCAGTCTTTACCGCTCCACATAGTTACATATTTATATGCATCTTTAATATTATTTATTGCTGTTTCAACTGTATTTTTATACTCTTTTTTAATAGATTTAAACTTATCTTTTGCTACTGCTACTTTTTCTTCGTCATCATCCTTTAGAGCTTTTGGCAGAGATTTAAATACTTTGCCGTCTTGTCTTTCTAGTTCTAGTTTTAGACTTTCATTTACATAAACTCTATATTTATTGAATCCATAATCTAATGTTTCTTCTGTTAAACTATCTGCATTTTTAAGTTCTTCTGCTTTTAGCTCCTCTTCTGTTATATTGTGCTTACTCATACAAATTTCTACTCTTAATCCCGTATCTCTTTTGAATACTTTTGATTTAGTATTAGCCAAGATATTTTTAATTTCTATAACTTTTTTTACTGTTCCTTCTTCAAGGTATTCTCTAGCAATTAGATTTGCCAATTTAGCTTTATTATCTGCCAACTCTTTTATTAGTTCTACAACTTCCTTTTGAAGTTTTTCATCTCCTAAAAAGATAAAAGCAGATATTTTTTGTTTATCTTTTATACTCATACCATTATTTTTCCATGCTTCAAAGTTTAATCTAGCTATTTCTTCTAGAGACTCTTTTGTTAATTCACTTCTCATTACATTAATGTCATTAATATAAAGACTAGCATGACAAAGTAAATTGGATAGACACTTTCCTGCCAATTCACTATCTTTTCCATCTTTTCTTACTAATTTTTCTATACCTACCAAAGGATCTCCATAGGTACTTTTGTTCTTCAAAAAGATATCAAACTTTGATTTAGTACTACCAACAGACATTTCTTCTACACTTATACTAATCTCATTACCAAAGTTATTCTTATAATATCCATCTTTTAAACTATGATATACTTTTAGTAAAAGATTTCTATCTTTTACGTATTCTCCAATAATATCGTAAGCTTTATACCCAAGGTCATCTTTATCACCCTTTATAATTTCGTCACATAAACCTCTAAGGTATTCATCTCTATTACCAAAACCATCTATTAATTTAAGTATTTTTTTCTCTGTTGAATAGTAATAATAATCTACTATTAAAAACTTATTATCAAGGTTTGTTAGATGATCAAAATTTATTAGGGAAATAATATGTTCTCCATAGGTATATTTCAAATCTCTTCCGATTTTTACTATATTTTCACTTTTATTCAAATGAAATATTGCTTCTTTAAAACAGTTAACACTTTTATTCTCTATATGACAATCTAACAAAGCTTGAAGCAATAGTTTTTTAGAATAATCTTTTTCTACTACATAATCAACATATTCTTTTAAGTTCTCAGTATCTCTCTTTCCACCAAAAAAATTCATAGACCATATAAGCATCTCTACATTATTAATAAAAAAGATAAAATCGATTATTTGTTTTTGCTCATCTTTTGATATCTTTTTATAGTCATTTGCACTAGGTAGATTTTTTAATTCTTTCTTCTTTTTAATGAGTTTTTTTATTCCTTTTGATGGAATTTCTCCTATTGCAAATTGGTATACTTTTTCACTCTCACCTTCTAAAGATACAAATTCAATAAATTCTCTTAACATTATAACCCCCTTTAATTAATTCTACAGTATGTTGCATTTATTATATAATAATTTTGAAAATAAATCTATATGAAATAATATTTTAAAATATATAGGAGAATATTAAATTAATTTTTATAAAAAAATTAATATATGAAATTAAAATTTATTTATTTTAGAGATTACTATTGAAATTGCTAGATTAATTTTGTATCCTAGTATAGTAGATAAAAATAAAGGGGAATAGGATGTATAAAGAAAATAGAGAATTTATGAAAGCTACTAATTGGGCTCTTGATGATGTGGAACCTTCAGATCAAGAAAAGGGTATAGAACGTCCTGAGATTTTTAAAAGTTATACAGAAGAAGTTATTAAGCTTCCTTCATTTAATAATTTGAATTTAGATGAAAAATCTTTGAGCCAATCAATAGTAGAGAGAAGAAGTAGAAGAAAATATACAGGAGAAGAGATTAGTCTAGAAGAATTATCATATTTAACTTTTCTTAATTGTGGAGTTACCAAAGAATTAAACGAAAAAACCTACTTTAGAGCATATCCTAGTGGGGGGAATAGACAAGGATTTGAAACATATTTATATATACAGAATGTGATTGGTCTAGAAAAGGGTGTTTATAGATACATTCCTTTAGAGCATGGTTTGATTAAATTAAAAGATGAAAAAAATAATATAGGAGATAGTTTGTTTGGACAAAACTGGGCTGATAAAGGAGCTGTAACGTTTATATGGACAGTAATTCCATATAGGGGCGAATGGCGTTATCAAGAACTATCACACAAAGTTTTACTACTGGATGCAGGACATCTTTGTCAAAACTTATATCTTGCGTGTGAAGCAATAGGTTTAGGTACTTGTGCTATAGGAGCATATGAGCAATCTATGATGGATGATTTTGTTGGAGTTGATGGAGAAGAAGAATTTGTTGTATACTTATCTCCAGTAGGGAAATATGAATAATCTATTATATAAATTTGATGAAAAGTTTCGAGAAATCCCTATAAATAGGGAAGGGATGGAAGTAGAAGTTGAGAAGATGATAGAAGAGTTTTCTAAAACAAATGATTTACGGTTATCGTCTAAGATAGGAGTATATCTACGAATCTTGGGAAGAGTAGAAGAAGGTTTGTTTTATATAAAAAATTCTCATAAATATAATAAAAAAGGTGAAATTTATTATATAATAGATAGTATTAGATTATTAAGCTGTTATCAGTGGCTTAGTGATTTTTATAAATGCAATAAAATTATTAAAGAATTAGAAGGTATGGAGCTTTATAACTACAAAGATTTTTTCTTGCAACATTGTGGAAAAGTTTACTTTGATGAAAAAAACTATCTAAAAGCAAAAGATGCTTTTAGAAAAGCACTTGTGATAAGAAAAGAAAAAGGAGATAAGGAATTAATACAATCTACAATGGGAGTATTAATGAGAGTAGAAGAGATCCTAGAGGGAAATAAATAGTTTTTTGGGCATAATGTATTACATAATGAAAATAGTTATATAGAAGTCTTTTAGGAGGTTGTAATGAAGTTTAAATTTAATGATGAAATCTTAATGAATTTTGCAAAAAAAATCGCTACTAACAGGTACTTGGCTAGTATCAAAGATGGATTTATATTTGCAATGCCTTTTTTAATGGTAGGTTCATTTATCCTGCTATTAACAAATCTACCCTTTAGGGATCAAGAGATATTTTTGTATTCAAAATGGTATGATCAGTTAATGACAAATTATAAAGATCAACTTTTAAGACCATATTTTGTTTCTATGGGATTAACGAGTTTTTTTGTAGTTTATGCTATTGGTTCAAGTCTTGCGAGAAGTTATGATATGAATAAAACATCAGGTGCTTTATTATCTATGTTTTCTTTCTTTTTATTAAGTGCTCCAGCAGATGGGCAAAATATGTTAGTAACTTTTGCAGATGCAAGAGGGCTTTTTGCAGGGATATTATCAACAATATTTACAATAGAATTGTATAGATTTATGAAAAATAAAAATTTGGTAATAACTTTGCATGAAAGTGTACCACCAAATATTATGAAGTCATTTGAAGCACTTCTACCCACTATTACTTTAATAGCAATATTTACTCCGATAAATATATATTTTGACAAAATAGGAACAAGTTTTCCACAATTGATAGAAGGTTTATTTAGACCATTAGTAGTAGCATCAGATTCTTTATTTGCTGTACTATTGATACTTTTGGTAATCCACCTTTTGTGGTTTATAGGTTTACACGGGGCAAATATAGTACTTGGTGTTATATCTCCATTTATGCTTGCTAATTTGCAGAACAATATTAATGCGGCGCAAAGTGGGGTAGAAGTAAACAAAGTTTTTGTCCAAGGATTTTTTGACCAGTTTGCTCATATAGGAGGAGCAGGAGCAACACTTGGTTTAGCTATAGCTATGGTAATGTC
This sequence comes from uncultured Fusobacteriaceae bacterium, assembly GCA_964536535.1. Lineage (GTDB taxonomy): Bacteria > Fusobacteriota > Fusobacteriia > Fusobacteriales > Fusobacteriaceae > CAZFBB01. The sequence goes on along the minus strand of CAZHXU010000097.1, from coordinate 6,087 downwards.
CAAGTCTTCTCACATCAAATCCATAGGGAAATTATCTATAGTTCCAGGTATATTTAATATAAATGAACCAATACTTTTTGGAGCTCCAGTTGTGATGAACCCTATATTAGGAATACCGTTTATTATTATTCCATTAATAAATGGTACAATAGCATGGTTTATGATAAAAATTAATGTAGCGGAAAAAATAATAACAATGGTTCCTTGGACTACACCGGCACCAATAGCTGCTTTTTTAGCTTCTGGTTTGAGTCCTCTTAACTTCTTATTATCTCTTTCGCTAATATTATTATCAATAATTCTTTATTATCCATTTGTAAAGATGTATGAAAAAAGTTTGGAACAATAAAAAAAGCTCTTTTGAGCTTTTTTGTTTTATTTATTATTGTTTGTAAAAACTTTTTTTCTGAACTTCTCTAAAGATAATATCTTTTCCGTCTTTTCTTGCCATACCAGAACAATCACTTAATTCATTATAAAGATATTTGTAACAAACATCTCCTTCATTGTAAAAAACACATTTTTCGCAAGAACTACTTGAAATTACTTCAAATCTTTTTCCTTTGAATTTTTGAAGTATACCTTCATATACTTTTTTTTCCCCGATTTTCATATACGCCATATATTTCTCCTAAATTTAAAAAATTAAAAAAACCTTAAGTCTGTATGCTCATCTTTCTTAAAAACCTTTTATATGTATAAATCTACTTTATTTTGTATTATTATAACCTTAAAAAAAATAAAAATCAACACTTAATAGTATAATTTTTAAAAAAAACTGAGAAAATCAAATTTGTGTTTATAGCAAATATATATTATAATTGTATAGGTGATTAGTTTTATTCGGGAGGAAGAAGTGATAAAGATAATAAGTACTGGAGAAATACTAAAAGAACATAGAGAAGAGAAGGGACTTAAACAAAGCGATATTGCTAAAGAATTTGGATGTACAGCTCAACTTATAAGCAAAATAGAGAGAAATGAAAGAAGCTTATCAGATGACATTTTAGATAAATATCTTCAATTTTTCGATTTGAGCCCAGAAGAAGAAGAAGCAGTTGCTTTCTATGAAGACTACAGAACAGCAGGTATAAAAACAAAACTATTTATCCATAGTCTCCAAGAAAGAGTAGCAGAACTTGAAAAAGAAAATGCTAGAGAGAGAAAAGGAAGGGAAGTAATCGAAGTTTTAAAAAGTTTAGCTTTAAAAGAATATTTAAATTAAAAAGAGCCAAGGGCTCTTATTTTAATTGTAAACAAATCTCATTCATTTTTTGATTAATGGATTCACTATCAATATTTTCACTAATCTCTTTAAAAAGAGATAAAATTTTAGGTTTCTGTAGTAACCCCAAGTTATTTAATTTTTCTATAGCTATTAATTTGTACCAAGAGTTTGCATCATCAAAAGATTTTGCCTCTGCTGATCTTTTTAGGAAAAAGATATAATTCCCATAAGAATTAAGTGCTTTATATATGTCTGCAATTTCTAAGAAATAAGTACTGGATTTTGAAAATCTTGATTCTAACAATAGATTTTCAAGTTTTTTTAAGTAATAAATTGTAATTTTTTTTTGATTTCTTTCTTTATAATATCTTGCCAAGCCGTGATAAAGTGAAACTAATTCAGATATTTCTAAATTTTCTTTGTTTAATTTTTTGTAGAGTTCCATTTCTTTAGGATTTTTATCTAAATAATAAATGTATGAAAGAAATAATTGAGAATATGTAGATTTATTTCTTAAAAGATATTTTTCAGCATTTGAATAATCTGTCAATTTTGTATATGCCCGACCAATGTTATAGTTGATTCTTTCTTTATAAGGAGATGAATGATAATTAAATTTGAGTTGACCATCAATCAGTGTTATTTCCTTATAATATCCATTTAAAGAAAGAGATACAATATAAAAATGAAAAAGATAATCTGCTTTTTTAGGAATAGATGACATTAATTTTTTTAAAAGTTCAATGCTATGAATAATGTTTTTAATATATTCATTTTTTTTTAAATCAATTGTTTTTTCAATTAATTTATCTATTAAATAATACCCTTCTACCCTAGAAACACTTCCAAAAATGGATGTGTGAAAAAACTGAATAAATTCTTTTATATTATCTTTGGTCAAACTATCAATTTTTTCTTCATAAACAGAAATCATAAAAACCTCCATGGATATCAAATCAGTATTAATACAATAAGTATATTACTTATTATCCCAAACATCAATAGGCTATTTTAAAAGGGACAATAAGAATAGTTTTTAAATTGTAGATATAATAAAAAAATTCACAAAAACATATATAAAATTTTAAAAAATTAATTTGATAATAAGTAGATAAAACTAATAATTTTTTTGATAATTATCAAAAAGTGGATGAAAAAAGTATAGTTAAAAAAATTTTATTTTTTAGATAACCCAGAGTTATCAAGAGATTTCTTGTCAAGTTAAAACTATATATAGTAGGAATCCTTGACTATACCCACAATATATAGTATTCTTTATTGATGAAAATAATCAATTTTAGGAGGGGTTATGACTACAGTTATAAAAAGAGACAATAGAGTTTCTGAATTAGATATAAAAGAAATAAGAAAAGCTCTAGTATGGGCTGCAAAAGGATTAGAAGGCAAAATAAACTACTTAGAACTGGAAAGTAATGTAGTTAGTATATATAAAGATAGAGTAAGTACAGAAGAAATACAAAAATCACTTGTAGATATAGCTTTAAAACTTACAAGTATAGATGAACCAGAATGGCGTATATTCGCTTCTAGATTGAGTCTTATGGAACTTTATAAAGAAGTAGCTGTAAAGAGAGGAACGTATCCTGAATTTGGATATAGTAACTACTTAGGTTTTGTTAAAGAAGCTGTTTCAAAAAACATCTATTCAAGTGCAATAGTTGATATATATTCTGATGAAGAATTATTACAAGCAGAAAAATTCTTGAATGCCGAGTACGATATGGACTTTGATTATGCTGGTATGAGTATGCTTATGAATAGATATCTATTACAAGACCATGGAGATGCTTTTGAGCTTCCACAAGAGATGTTTTTAACTATATCTCTACTTATTGCAAGTACAGAAAAAAAAGAAGATAGATTAAAAGTAGCAGAAGAAATCTACCACCATATTGCAGGTAGAAAAATAAGTCTTGCTACACCAATACTTATTAACTTACGTAGACCAAATGGAAACTTGTCATCATGCTTTATTAGTGCAGTTGACGATAGTTTAGATAGTATCTTCTACAATATTAATGCTATTGCTCAAATATCAAAAAATGGTGGAGGAGTAGGTGTTAACTTAAGTAGAATAAGAGCTACAGGAGCTGAGATTAAACGTACACCAAATGCAAGTGGAGGAGTTATCCCTTGGATAAAAATAGTTAATGACACAGCTGTTGCCGTTAACCAACTAGGAAAGAGAGCTGGAGCAGTAACTGCAGCCCTTGACGTTTGGCATTTGGATATAGAAGATTTCTTAGAACTACAAACTGAAAATGGAGATCAAAGAAAAAAAGCTTATGATATCTTCCCACAAGTAGTTATACCAGATTTATTTATGGAAAGAGTAAAAGCAGATGAAGAATGGAGTTTATTTGATCCAAATGAAGTAAGACTTAAATACGGTATAGACCTTGCTGAATTATGGGGAGAAAATTTCGAAAGAAAATATAAAGCATTAGAAACAGATAATGAATTATTACTTGTTAGAAAAGTAAATGCTAAAAAATTATTTAAGAGTATAATGAAAACTCAAATAGAAACAGGTATGCCATACCTATTCTTTAAAGATACAGTAAATAAAATGAATCCAAACCAACATAATGGAATGATAGGTAGTGGAAACTTGTGTCAAGAATCATTCTCTAACTTCTCACCTACAAAAGTAGGAAATGTAAGATTAGATGATAAAAATGCTAAAATAACACAAGAATCAGATAGTGGATATATACATACTTGTAACTTAGTATCTCTAAACTTATCAATATTGATAGACAGAGAAGAGTTACAAAGAGCTTGTCAGATAGCTGTACGTATTTTAGATAATACTATAGACCTGACAACTACTCCTATTGCAGAGAGTAATTTACATAATAACCACTATAGAACAATAGGTGTTGGAGCTATGGGACTTGCAGACTATCTTGCATACAACAAACTTCCGTATAAAGGTGATTCGGCTACATTAGAAGAAGTAGATAAATTATTTGAATTTATTGCATATCATGTAACAAAAACAAGTGCAGACCTTGCAAAAGATAAGGGAGCATATCCATTATTCAAAGGAAGTCAATGGGATAAAGGAATCTTCTTTGGTAAAGATAAACATTGGTACAATGAAAATAGTGATATGGCTAAAGAATGGGCTGAACTTATTGACATGGTATCACTTACAGGAATTAGAAATTCACAACTATTAGCTATTGCACCAAATACAAGTAGTGCTCTTGTACAAGGGTGTAGTGCAAGTGTAATGCCTATATTTAATAAATTCTATATGGATAAAAATGCAAAAGGTGCAGTACCTATATGTCCGCCGTATATAAAAGAAGCTTTCTGGTACTATAGAGAAAATAAATCTCTAGACCAAAGAGAAGTTGTAAAAGTAATATCAACTATACAAAAATGGATAGACCAAGGTATAAGTTTTGAAGTATTATATAACTTGAATTTAGATATTAAAGCAAAAGATATTTATGAAACATTAGTTGAAGCTTGGGAAAAAGGTTGCAAAACTATTTATTACACAAGAACTATTCAAAAAAATACAAATATAATGACAGAAAAAGAAGAGTGTTTCTCTTGTGCAAACTAATGTCAAATTTGGCTAATATTCATATATAATTCAGGGAGGATAAAATGACAATTGAAGATATAAAACAAATGCAAAGAAAGTTACTATTTAACCCAGGAGGTTCAGATGATTTGAAGGGTAGAAGGGTAATTGGTGGAGAATCAACAAACCTTTTTAACCTAAATAATGTAAAGTATACTTGGGCAAATAGATTATATAGAAGTATGATGGAAAACTTCTGGATACCAGAAAAAGTAGATCTTACTATGGATGTACTTGACTATCAAAAGTTAACAAAACCAGAACGTAGAGCATACGACGGAGTATTATCATTTTTAGTATTCTTAGATAGTATACAAACTAATAATGTACCAAAAATATCTGAGTATATAACTGCTCCTGAAATAAATTTAGTTCTTGCTATACAAACATATCAAGAAGCTATACATTCTCAAAGTTACGCGTATACAATAGAAACTATTATTCCAAAAGAAAGACGTAATGATATCTATGAATTTTGGAGAGATGATGAAGTATTATACGAAAGAATCAAGTTTATAGCAGCAGCTTATCAAGATTTTCATGATAATGATAGTAAGAAAAACTTCTTAAAAGCAATTATTGCTGATTATTTATTAGAAGCAATATACTTTTATAATGGTTTTAACTTCTTCTACTTATTAGCAAGTAGAAATTTAATGCCTGGTACGGCAGATATAATTAGATATATCAATAGAGATGAGTTAAGCCATGTGGTATTATTCCAAAATGTAATAATTAACCTAAAAGAAGAAGAGCCTGAAATATTTGATGAAGACTTAATCTATGAGATGTTTGATACAGCAGTAAAACAAGAAATAGAGTGGACAAATCATATTATAGGTGAAGAGATACTTGGTATTACAAAAGATAGTACAGAAACATACACAAAATGGATTGCAAACCAAAGACTTAGAAGTCTTGGTATGAAACCACTATATGAAGGATTTGATACTAATCCATACAAACATCTTGAAAAAATAGCTGATACTGAAGGAAGTGGAGAAGTAAAAGCAAACTTCTTTGAATCAACAGTTACAAGTTATAACCAATCAAGTGCAATTGATGGATGGGATGAATTTTAATAAAAATAAGGATTGATGATTCAGTCCTTTTAGTTTGAAGAGAAAAGACTGATTTTATAAAAAATTAGTCTTTTTTTTTGAAAAATTTAAGTATAAAAATAAGAGACTAATATTTTAGTCTCTTAAATAAAATCAAGATTTTTAATTAATTTTCT